>JANLUN010000077.1:0-2196 GCA_031363505.1 Planctomycetota bacterium
GGTTCGCTTGTCGATAGCTCACTTGGTAGTAGCGCGTCCCGCCGCTGGGCGGGATCGCGCCCTTCACCGACAGCGGGAGATCGCCGCCGGAAGGATTGATCGAGCTCCCGCCGACGACGCTCTTCTGACCGACGCGAAGGAGTGCGCCGGACACGCACAGGATGCCGCGGCCGAACGGGATCGCATCTTGGCCGGTCGCTTGGAAGTACCACGACTGCGCGCCCGACATCTCCGTGCTCTTGAGCACGAGCGTGTCGGCCGAGACGCTCGACGTCCCCGTGGCGGAGAGCTGCGCACCTTCCAAGTACAGGAGGTTCGCGCAGCCGCGCTCGAGCTCACCGGAGGGGTTCTGACACGGGCAGGCCGCCGCGCCGAATCCGTCGCCGAAGCAGTAGCGGAAGCTGCCGGACGTCTGGCAACTCTTGACCACAGTCAGGCCACCGCCGCTGCTGCTGCTGCGAGTGCACACTTCCGGCCGCGAGTCGCCGAGCACGTCCGCGAGCAAGAAGTTGCCGTAGGGCGAACCGATCTGGACCACGGACGAGACGGCGAACGCTCCGCTCCCATTGTTCGTCAGCACTCGAACTCCCGCGGTGCCCTTGACCATCAAGTCTCGATCGCCGTCGCCATCCAGGTCGCGGGCATCGACGTACACGGGGTATTCGTTGAACTCGGATCCGTTCGGAGTGCTGTAGCTCATGGCCGACGAGAACGCGCCGTTGCCCGGGTTCGGGTACACCCAAGTCTTGTTGAAGTACTGGTCGGTGATCGCCAGGTCCGGATCGCCGTCGCCGTCGAAGTCGTCGAGCGCGAGCGTCCACGGCACTCCACCGAACACGCTCTGCTCGACCGCGCCAAACGTCCCGTTGCCAAGATTCCTGCGGATCGTCCGATAGCTGTGGGAACCGTAGTGTCCGAGCCCCGTGTCTCGGTCCGCCACGACACCGACGAGATCCAGGTCGCCGTCGCCTTCGAGATCCCCGAGCGCGAGGTCAATCGAGGCGCCGAACGAGGGCAGCGGCCCTACCGCTGTCGCGTACACCGTCGGTGCTGCGAACGTGCCCGGACCTTGATTGAGGAGCACGCTCTGTGTCAGCGTCTGCGAGTTCGTCGTGGCGATGTCGAGGTCGCCGTCACCATCGAGGTCACCCGTGACGAGCCACGTCGCTGCGTTACCCGTCGGATAGCTCGACGGCGCCGCGAGCGTGCCGTTGCCCTGGTTGAGGGCGACTGCGATCGTGGCGCCCGTGCCCAGACCCACGACGTCGCGAGCGCCGTCGCCGTTCAAGTCGACGACGGCCATCGGCGCGAGAAAGCTCGAGTACACGACGGGAGCCGCGAACGTCCCGTTCCCGTTGTTGAACGCAACGTAGAAGGCGGACGCGTCCGCGAACACGACTTCGTTGTCGCCGTCCGCGTCCAAGTCGCCCGCTGCGAACGAGCCGGGCGTGAGGCCGGTTCCGATCGTTGCGCCGGTCTCGATGCAGAGGTCCTGCGCGTGGGCCGACGAGGGCCAGAGCGCGAGCGCGAACGCGGTTGCGATCGTGAACGAGGAGGGAGTGCGGATGTGGATCACGAGTCTCTTTCCTTTCCTTGCGAGGGAGGTTCCGATTCGATGTTCGCGCTGCATGTCACGGTGTCCAGTGCACCGTGAGGCCGTTCGACGTGTTCAGCGTCGCCGGCGTACAGAAGTTGACCGCATTGCGGTACACCACCTGGTAGTGCTTCGTCTGCGCCCCGGTGAGTCCGGTGAGTCCGGCGACGCTCGCGATTCCGGCGAGCGTGTTGGTTCCGCCCAGCGTCGTGATGCGGCCGAGACGCACCAGCGTTCCTGCGACGCACACGAGGCCGTCGTAGTCAGGCGACCAAGTGCCGAAGCCGCCGTTCACGGTCTCCGTACCTTGCAAGAAGATGGCGTAGCTGCCCGAGAGCATGCCCTCCGCTTTCAAGCCGAGCTCGCCCGAGGCGATGGTGACGCTCGGGCTCGGAGTTCCGAGTGTCGAGTGCACGGCCGTCAGCAAGCCTCCGGTGCCGCCGGGTTTGGAGTTCTTGCAACCGCGTCCGGGGCCGCCACTCTGCGCCGGGCACGGGCACGGCTCGCCGGTGCCGTCACCGAAGCAGAACGGAACCAGTGCGCCGGTTTCACCCGTGAGCCACCAGCCCGTGATCGCTCCGGGCGCGCCGTCGAACCAGTCG
>JANLUN010000770.1:0-1840 GCA_031363505.1 Planctomycetota bacterium
CCGGCACCGTCAGCGGCGCGGGGTCGATCTCGCTCGACGGCACTACGTTCACGGCGATCGACTTCAACGCGGACGACATCGAGCTCACCGATGCGACGACCGGCGCGACGGTTCATGTCGACGGCAGCGGCATCACGCGCGCCGGTACGGACCTCGTCACGTTCGCCGGCACGGTCAACGTGTTCGACGTGTTGCAAGGCATTGTCGACGATCTCGACAACATCCACGGACTCGACGCCGATGCGCTGAACGCGCGCTTGTCGTCGCGCCTCGCGGAGCTCGACCGCAATCACGAGAACATTCAGTCAGGCCTCGGCGCGCTCGCCGCGCGGAGTCAGCGCCTGACCGACGCCGACACACGGCTGTCGGACGTCGACCTGCACCTGCAGTCGATGCTCGCCGACGTCGAGGACGTGGACCTCTCGTCGGTCGTGCTCGAGCTCACACGCGCGGAGCAGACGCTCCAGGTGACGCAGGCCGCGGGCGCGCGCCTGCTCGAGACCACTCTCCTGAACTACTTGAGATAGCCCCATGAGCGAGAACCAACCGATTTCGTCCGGCGCAGCCCAAGGCGGCGCGATTCGCATCGGCGCGCCGACGTCGACGAAGACGTCCACAGGCGCGAGCGCAGCGTCCGTTGCGAGCGGCGCCGCTTTTCAAGCGTTGATCGAGGAGCTCGAGGTGAAAGCGCGACAGCTCGCGTCGGAGAGCGCGAAGGTCGAGGGGCCGACCGACCTCGCACAAGCCGTCGATCACGCGCACTCGTCGTTGCAGGACGCGCTCCTGCTCAGCGATCGGCTGCTCGAGGCGTACCGTGCGTCGCTTCATGTCAGCGATGCGCCGACGAAGTCGACGCTCAACGCAGGGTCGACGACGACGCCGAACGTCACGAAGGGTCGTTCATGAGCACCAGCAGCGCTACGAGCTGGGCCTGCGACCTGATCCAGAGCGTCCTCGGCGAAGATCGCCAGCTCGCTCGCGAATATCCGCTGGTATTCGACGATAACGCGCGCGGCGAGATCGTTTCGATCGAGGTGGACGGCGAAGTGCGCTCCGCGTGCGCGTTGCTAGAGCGCGAGCTCGTGCTTCCCGACGTGCGCGTGCGCGCCGGTTTCATCGGCACGGTCGTCACGCACCCCGAGTTTCGGGGCCGCGGACTCGCCGGTAGGGTGCTCGCGCGCGCGGAAGAGCGGCTAGCGCAGCGTGGATCCCTCGTTGCCATCCTGTGGGGCGACGACCAAGGCTTCTACACGCGGCGCGGTTATCAACCGTTCGGAGCGGAGGTCGACTTCGCGCTCGCACCGGAACTCGTGTCGCAGCTCCCAGAGCCGGTCGGCGTGCGCGAGTTCTACGCCGAGGACGTGCCCGCGCTCTACGACTTGTATGCCGCGCATCCGGAGCGCGTGACGCGCGAACTTGAGGACACGCGCACGCTTCTTGGCGCTCCCGACATGGAAGTGCTGGTGTGCGAGCGCTGGGGACGCGTGTCCGGATACAGCTGCCTAGGCCGCGGGCACGATCTGCGCGACGTCGTGCACGAGTGGGCCGGCGACGCGCAGACCGTGATGATGCTCGTGCGGGCGCACATGGAGCGGCGCGCAGCGCGCGGCGAGGAGCGCGACATCTATGTGATGTCGCCGCCATCGGCGAAGGACCTGTGCGCGCGGCTCACCGCTGCGGGTGCGATCATGTCGACGGGCATCCTGGGACTCGCGAAGCTCGTCGATCCGATCGGTGCCGCGCGGCTGTGCGCGGCGCGGCTCGATCGCCGCGGAGGAATCCGCGTGGAGGCGGGCGAGAAGATCTCGTTCATCGGCGGTCGCGGATGTTGGGAGGCGAC
>JANLUN010000007.1:0-8107 GCA_031363505.1 Planctomycetota bacterium
CTCGCGCTCCCCGCCGAACTCTCAAACACGCTCGTGCGTTTCGCGCACGAGCAGGAAGTCACGCTGAACACGCTCTTGCAGGGCGCGCTCGGCCTCGTGCTCGCTCGCTTCAGTGGTGAACACGATGTCGTGTTTGGTGCGACGCGCGCGGGGCGCGCCACATCGGTCGAAGGCGCCGACTCGATGATCGGCCTCTTCATCAACACGCTGCCGGTACGCGTGAAGGTCGCCCCCGAGCAACCGGTCGGCGCATGGCTGCGCGAGCTCCGCGAGCGCGAGCGCGCGGTCCGACCACACGAACAGACGCCGCTCGTCGAGATCCAGACCGTCTCCGAACTGCAAGCGGGGGCGTCGCTGTTCGAGAGTCTGCTCGTCTTCGACCACGATCGGCTCGACTCGCAGATGCATGCGCGCGCAGCCGGCTCTGCGCAGCGGCGCTTTCGACTGATCGAACGCACCAACTATCCGCTCACGCTCTACGCCTACGCCGAACCGCAGCTGCTGCTCAAGCTTTCGTACGACACGCCGCGCTTCGACGCGGGCGACGCCGACCAGATCCTCGGGCAACTCGTGCAGCTGCTCGAAGAACTCACCCAAGATGCCGCGCGCCCGCTTGCAGCTCTCCCGCGACTCACGCCCGCTGAAGAGCAGATGGTGCTGCGCACCTGGAACGACACGACGACCGGGTATCCGCGCGACGCGTGCGTGCATCAGCTGATCGAAGCGCAGGTCACGCGCACGCCCGATGCGATCGCGATCGTATTTGGCGACGCGCAGCTTTCCTATCGCGAGCTGAACGAGCGCGCCAACCGGCTCGCGCACCACCTGCGCGCGCTCGACGTCGGACCGGACGTGCGGGTCGGCATCTGCGTCGAGCGCTCGCTCGACCTGATGGTGGGCCTGCTCGCCATTCACAAGGCAGGCGGCGCGTACGTGCCGCTCGATCCTACCTACCCCAAGGACCGCATCGCGTTCATGATCGAGGACGCCGACGTACCGGTGCTCGTGACGCAGGCACACCTGGTAGCCGATCTGCCGCGCCACCGCGCACGCCTCGTGCTGCTCGACGCCGACGCGCAGGAGTTCGCCCGGCTTCCGGCGAAGAATCCCCTCTCGGGTGTGACGTCCGCGAACCTCGCCTACGTGATCTACACGTCGGGCTCGACTGGCAAGCCCAAGGGCGTGATGGTCGAGCACCGCAACGTCGCGAACTTCATGACCGGCATGGACGATCGCGTGCCGAGCGACGGCGACGATCGCGTCTGGCTCGCCGTCACGAGCCTCTCGTTCGACATCTCGGTGCTCGAGTTGTTCTGGACGCTCGCGCGCGGCTTCCGCGTGGTGCTGCACGAAGACGAGAGCCGCGTCGCAGCGCATGCGGCGACCGGCCGCTTCGCCGATCGCCCGATCCAGTTCAGCCTGATGTACTTCGCGAGCGAGGATGGCGCGGGCGAAAACAAGTACCGGCTGCTGCTCGAAGGCGCGAAGTTCGCCGACGCCCACGACTTCGCCGCGGTGTGGATGCCAGAGCGACACTTCCATGCCTTCGGCGGGCTCTTCCCGAATCCTGCCGTCACGAGCGCAGCGCTCGCCGCCATTACCCAGCGTGTCGGGATCCGCGCGGGAAGCGTCGTGATGGCGCTGCACCACCCTGCGCGTGTCGCCGAGGAATGGGCGCTCGTCGACAATCTGTCGAACGGTCGCGTCGGCATCTCGTTCGCGTCGGGCTGGCAGCCGCGCGACTTCGTGCTGAAGCCAGAAGCGTTCGCGGATGCGCGCAGCCTGATGATCGAGGGCATCGATCAGGTCCGCCGACTGTGGCGCGGCGAGTCACTCCCTTTCCCGGGTCCGAATGGACAGTCGTTCGAGGTGCAGACGCTGCCGCGACCGATCCAGCGCGAGCTCCCGGTCTGGCTCACCAGTGCGGGCAGCGCCGAGACGTATCGCAAGGCCGGCGAGATCGGCGCGAACGTGCTCACCCATTTGCTCGGGCAGACACAAGAGGAACTGGCTGAGAAGCTCCGGCTCTATCGAGAAGCGTGGCAGCAGGCAGGACATCCCGGCGAAGGTCACGTGACGCTGATGCTGCACACCTTCGTCGGCGACGATCAGGAAACGGTGCGCGCAACGGTCCGCAAGCCGATGGTGGAGTACCTGGGCTCCTCGCTCGGCCTGATCAAGAACTTCGCGACCACCTGGACCGCGTTCAAGAAGCGCGCCGATGGCTCGACCGTCGACGACCTCGATCTCGACGATCTCTCGCCCGAGGAGATGGACGGCCTGCTCGAGTACTCCTTCGAGCGCTACTTCGAGACCAGCGCGCTCTTCGGCACGCCGGACCGCTGCCTCGCGATGGCCGATCACCTGAAGGGTCTCGGCGTCGACGAGATCGCATGTCTGATCGACTTCGGCGTCGACACGGACCTCGTGCTCGAGCATCTCGCCGATCTGAATCGCGTGCGCGAACTCGCGCAGCCGCGCAGCGGCCTGCACGCGCCGCGGGTCTCGGTCGCGACACAGATCCAGCGCCATGGCGTCACGCACATGCAATGCACGCCGACGCTCGCAAGCATGCTGCTGCAGGGCGAGGACCCGAGCGCACTCGGTTCGCTGCGTGTGCTGCTCGTAGGCGGCGAGGCTTTCCCTGCTTCGCTCGCCGAGCAGCTCACGCGGATCTCGCCAGCGAAACTCGTCAACATGTACGGCCCGACCGAGACGACGATCTGGTCATCGACCCACGCGGTCGACGGCCAGGGCGAGTCGATCCCGATCGGCCGCCCGATCGCGAACACGGAGCTCTACGTGCTCGACACCGAACAGCGACCGCTGCCGCCCGGCGTTGCGGGCGAGCTGTACATCGGCGGCGACGGCGTCGTGCGCGGCTACTTGAATCGGCCGGAGCTCTCTGCCGAACGCTTCCTCGCGAATCCGTTCCGTGGCGGCAAGGCCGCGCGCATGTACCGCACAGGCGATGTCGCGAAGTTCCGCGCGGACGGTTGCGTCGAGTTCCTCGGCCGCACGGACTACCAAGTGAAGATCCGCGGGTACCGCATCGAGCTCGGCGAGATCGAGTCGGTCCTCGGCACGGCGAACGGAATCCGCGAAGCCGTCGTCATCGCGCGCGAGGACGCGCCGGGTGACCAGCGTCTCGTCGCTTACATGGTCGCGGCAGGAGTCGCTCCCCACGCGACCGCGTTGAAGGATCATCTGCGCGCGAAACTCCCGGAGTACATGGTGCCGGCGCACTTCGTCACGCTCGATCGCTTGCCGCTCACGCCGAACGGCAAGGTCGATCGCAAGGCGCTGCCGGCGCCGGAATCCGTTTCCACGCCGCGTCAGACGGAGTACGTCGCACCGGAGGGCTCGGTCGAGCAGATGTTGCTCGAGCTGTGGCAAGAGACGCTCGGCCAGCAAGAGATCGGCGTCGAGGACAACTTCTTCGACATCGGCGGACACTCGCTGCTCGTCGTCAGGCTCCACCGCAAGCTCGCGGGCATGATCCAGCACGCGATCTCGCTGACGGATCTCTACCGCTTCCCGACGATTCGCTCGCTCACCGAGCATCTCTCGTCGGACGGCGAATCGAAAGAGCTCGCGAAGAGCAAGGGCCGCGGTGAACGCCGACGCGAGTCGATGGCGCGCCGCAACAAGAAGTCGAGCTGAGGCAGGTCTCGCGACCATGACCGACGAAATCCAACCGACCGACATCGCGATCATCGGCATCGCCGCGCACCTTCCGGGCGCGCGCGACTTCCGCGAGTACTGGAAGAACCTGCGCGACGGCGTCGAGTCCGTCCAAGAGTTCACGCAGAGCGAGCTCTCCGCCGCCGGCGTCACCGAAGCGCAGCTCCGCAATCCGAACTACGTGAAGTCCGGCGTCGTGCTCGCGGACATGGAGCACTTCGACCCCGACTTCTTCGGGTTCAGCCCGAAGGAGGCGGCGATCCTCGATCCGCAGCACCGGCACTTCCTCGAGTGCGCGTGGGAAGCGCTCGAGGACGCCGGCCATCCGCCCGAGAAGTTCGATGGCGCGGTCGGCGTGTTCGGCGGGTGCGGCATGGGCGCGTACTTCGCGTTCAACTTGCTTTCGAACCCGCGACTCGTCGAGTCGGTCGGCTTGTTCTTGCTGCGGCACACCGGCAACGACAAGGACTTCCTGTGCACGCGCGTGTCGTACAACCTCGACCTGCGCGGCCCGAGCGTCAACGTGCAGACCGCGTGCTCGACGTCGCTCGTTGCGGTGCATACGGCTTGCCAGAACCTGCTGTCCGGTGAGTGCGACATGGCGCTCGCGGGCGGCGTGACGATCGAGCTCCCCCACCGCCGCGGCTACATGTTCCAAGAAGGCGAGATCCTCTCGCCCGACGGACACTGCCGCGCGTTCGACGAGCGCTCGCAAGGGACGATCTTCGGAAGCGGCGCGGGCATCGTGGTGCTGCGTCGACTCTCCGATGCGATCGCGGACAATGATCACGTCTACGCCGTGATCAGGGGCTCGGCGATCAACAACGACGGCTCGGGCAAGGTCGGATACCTCGCGCCGAGCGTCGACGGGCAAGCCGCGGCCGTGACGGAAGCGCTGTCCGTCGCCGATGTGCGCTCCGACACGATCCAGTACATCGAATGCCACGGCACCGGAACGCCGATGGGCGATCCGATCGAGATCTCCGCGCTGACGCAGGCGTTCCGCGAGACGAGCGATGCGCCGGAGGCCACCGGTACGTGTGCGATCGGATCCGCCAAGACCAACATCGGCCACCTCGACACCGCGGCCGGTGTGGCGGGGCTCATCAAGGTCGCGCTCTCGCTCGAGAACCGTCAGATTCCGCCGAGCCTCAACTACAAGGCGCCGAATCCGAACATCGAGTTCGAGAAGACGCCGTTCTTCGTCAATGCGCGCCTCTCGGATTGGAAGCGCGGCTCGCAGCCGCGGCGGGCGGGAGTCAACTCGCTCGGCGTCGGCGGCACGAACGCGCACGTGATCGTCGAAGAGGCGCCGGAGCAACCGGCGCCCGCGCGTGCGTCACGTCCGTATCAGTTGCTCACGTTGTCGGCGAAGAACCGCGCGGCGCTCGACGAAGCCGGCCGGCGTCTGGCGCGCCACCTGCGCGAGAATCCAGCGCAGAGCTTGGCCGACGTCGCTTGGACGTTGCACGGCGGCCGCCGCGCATTCGGCGAGCGGCGCGTGCTCGCGGCTTCCACGGGTGAAGAAGCCGCGGCCTTGTTGGAAGCGCTCGACACGCGCCGCGTATTCACGCACACCGCGCCGACCGGAAAGAGCGGGGCCGTATTCATGTTCCCGGGGGGCGGTGCGCAGCATCCGCGCATGGGGCGCGATCTGTACTTGGCCGAGCCGGTGTACCGCGAGCACCTCGATCGCGGTCTGGCCGAGCTCATGTCGCGCACTGGGAAAGACCTGCGGCCGCTGCTCTTCGCGGACGATGCTCGCCTCGGCGAAGTCGCCGTCGTTCTCGAGCGGCCCTCGCTGCAGCTGCCCGCGATCTTCATCGTCGAGTACGCACTCGCGAAGCTGTGGATGTCGTGGGGCGTCGAGCCGGCCGCGATGATCGGTCACAGCATGGGCGAGAACACCGCTGCGTGTCTCGCCGGCGTGATGTCGTTCTCCGACACGCTCGGCCTCGTCAGCTTGCGCGGCGATCTGTTCGAGCGCGTGCAGCCGGGCGGCATGCTCAGCGTTCCGCTGTCCGCCGAAGAGCTGCAGCCGCTCCTCGGCACCGAGCTCGATCTCGCATCGGTGAACAGCACGGGCCTGTGCGTCGCGTCGGGACCTGTGAGCGCGCTCGAGAGTCTCGCACGCCGTCTCGAGGAGAGAGGCGTCGAAACGAAGCGCGTGCCGATCGCGATCGCCGCGCACTCGCGGCTGCTCGATCCGATCCTGGCCGACTTCGGCGCGTACCTGCGATCGATCCAGCTCTCGGCGCCGAAGCTGCCGTTCGTGTCCAACCACACAGGGACGTGGATCACCGACCGTGATGCACAGGATCCGGAGTACTGGGTGCGTCACCTGCGCAGCACGATCCGATTCGCCGACGGGATCAAGACGCTGTGCTCGGATCGCTCGCGGGTGTTCCTCGAAGTCGGGCCCGGCAAGACGCTGAGCTCGCTGGCGCGCCAACATGCGGACTTGCCGGCCGGCACGAGCTGCCTCTCGTCGCTGCGCCACCCCGACGAGCGGATCAGCGACGTCGCGTTCTTCACCGCCGTGCTCGGCCGTCTGTGGGGCGCAGGCGTCGGCGTCGACCTCGCGCAACTTTGGAAGGGCGAGAACCGCCGCCGCGTGTCACTCCCGACGTACGCGTTCCAACGCCAGCGCTACTGGATCGAGCCGGGCACGCCAGCTGCCGTCGCGGAATCGGCCGGTCCCGAGAAGCTCGCGAACTTCGACGAATGGTTCCGCCGTCCAAAATGGACGGCGCGACCGCTCTTGAACGAGACGGCGGCGCGCGCCAAGGAGACTTGGCTCGTGTTCGTCGACGACGCCGGCATCGGAGAGCGCGTCGTCAGCTCCCTCGCCCAATGCGGTCACGACGTGATCACCGTGCGCGAGAGCGATTCGTACGAACAAGTCTCTCCGGCCGAGTACTTCCTCTCGCCCGAGCACGGACGCGAAGGGTATGACCGCCTCGTGCGCGACCTCGTCGCGAGCGGCAAGGTCCCTTCAGGCATTGCGCACTTGTGGATGGTGACGGCGGACGAGAGCTTCCGCCCCGGATCGAGCTTCTTCCACCGCAACCAAGAGCGCGGTTTCTACAGCTTGTTCTTCCTCGCCCAAGCGATCGGCGACGAAGGCTTGCCCGGACCGCTGCGCGTCCACGTCGTGTCCAACGGGATGCAGAGCGTGGACGGCGAAACGCTTTGCTATCCCGACAAGGCGACGCTTCTCGGTCCGTGCAAAGTGTGGCCGCACGAGACCACGGGCACGACCGTGAGTTCGATCGACGTCGAGCTGCCGGGCCAGGGCGGCACGCGGAAGCCGCGATTCAAAGGCAGGAAGCTTCTCGACGACATCGCGCGATCGCTCACGGCGGAGCTCTCTGCTCCGGCGGAGAACGCCATCGTCGCAGTGCGCGACGGCGAGCGGTTCGTCCAGGAACTCGAACCGTGGAAACCGACCGAGGAGCCCCAGTTCGAGAGCCGCCTCCGCGAGCGCGGCGTGTACTTGATCACCGGTGGTCTCGGCGGCATCGGCCTCGTCACGGCTCAGTTCCTCGCGACACGCTACCGCGCACGTCTCGTGCTCGTCGGACGCACCGGTCTACCGGCGCGTAACGAATGGGACGCGTGGCTCGCGCGCTCGGCGTTCTCGAACGCGACGACGCGTCGCATCCAAAAGGTGAGGGAGCTCGAGCAAGCCGGCGCCGAGGTCCTGATCGCTCCCGCGGACATCACCGACAGCGTCGCGATGCGCGCCGTGCTCCAGGGCGCGCGCTCGCGGTTCGGACCGATCGACGGCGTCTTCCACACGGCCGGCGTGCTCGACGACGGCTTGATCCAAGGCAAGACGCAGAGCTCGGTCGAAGAAGTGTTCACGCCGAAGGTTCACGGAACGCTCGTGCTCGACGCGTTGCTCGCGGACGAGAAGCCCGCGTTCTTCGTGTTGTATTCGTCGACGAGCGCGTGGATCGCTCCGGCGGGCCAGGTCGACTACGTCGCCGCGAACGCGTTCCTCGACGCGTACGCGCACAGCCGATCGCAGTCGACGGGCACGTACACCGTCGCCGTCAACTGGGGCGTCTGGAACGGAGTCGGCATGGGCTTCGAGGCTGCGAGTCGCATGGGGCAAGGCGGTTCGTCTTCCGCGCAGCACCAGACGCGCGTCAATCACCCGTTCTTCGATGCGCGTGTCGAGGATCGATCGAGCCACATCACGCTCACGGCGCGCTTCACACCGGCCGCGCGCTGGGTGCTCGACGAGCACCGCACGCGTCAAGGCCACGCGCTCTTGCCCGGCAGCGGCTACTTCGAGCTGATCGGTGCCGCGCTGCGCGAGTGCGGCGAGAAGTCGACGTTCGAAGTGCGCGACCTCTACTTCTTCCGGCCGATGTATGTCGCCGACTCGGAGACCAAGGAGCTGCGTGTGCGGCTG
>JANLUN010000035.1:0-19338 GCA_031363505.1 Planctomycetota bacterium
CAGCCGATGGTCGCGCGCGCGAGCGCATCCTTCGTGATGTCGCCGTGGCTCGCGTGCCAGACGGCCTGGCCCTTCCGGAGCATCAACGCCTGCGGGGATGCATGCTCGACGCCCGTCTTCACCTCGACGCGTTTCGCCCACGGCCGCTGGCCGAGAATCCCGGCGTGGCGAGCGGCTGGATCGACGTGATCGGCCAGCGGCCGTGGGCGAAGCGCGTCGAGGTGAAGACGGGCGTCGAGCATGCATCCCCGCAGGCGTTGATGCTCCGGAAGGGCCAGGCCGTCTGGCACGCGAGCCACGGCGACATCACGAAGGATGCGCTCGCGCGCGCGACCATCGGCTGAACTCACGAGTCGCGAGGCTCGGAAAACTAGGGAGTCGGGCCTACGATCCGCCCCATGTCGCGTCTGTGGTACGGCATCGCCTTCATTCCGATCGCGCTCGGCGCGCTGTACGGCATGCACCGCTACGTCTGGGCGCGATTCGTTCGCGACACCGGGATCGCGCGCCGCTGGAAGATCACGGGGACGCTGGGACTGCTCGGCTTGGGTCTTCTCATACCGGCGGCGTTCATCGGCGGACGGGGCATCCTCGGCGACGGTCGCTTCGGCGTGACGTTCACCGCGTACACGTGGCTCGGTGTGCTGTTCTACGTCGTGCTCGTGCTGGGCCTGCTCGACTTGCTGCGCATGCTCGTCTGGATCAAGAGCCGCTTCGTCGCGACGAAGCGCGCGAGCGATGCGCCCGCGCAGCCCGACCGACGCGTTTTCCTCGCGCGCTCGCTCGCGGGAGTGGCCGCGGTGGGATCGGGCGGAGTGGCGTTCAGCGGCTATCGCTCCGCGACCGGAGAGATTGCGACGCCCGAGGTCGCGGTGAAGCTCGACCGATTGCCGCCCGCGCTCTCGGGATACCGCATCGCGCAACTTTCCGACATGCACCTTGGGCCGCTCCTCGGCGGACGTTTTCTCGAATCGGTGGTCGAGAAGACCAACGCGCTCCGGCCCGACTTGATCGTCATCACGGGCGACATGGTCGACGCATCCGTGCGCATGCTGGGCAAGCAGCTCGCACCGCTCTCGAAGCTCAGCGCGCGGCACGGAGTCGTGTTCGTCACCGGCAACCACGAGTACTACTCGGGCGCTCTCGATTGGATCACGTTCCTGCGAGAGCGCGGTGTTCGCGTGTTGCAGAACGAGCGTGTCTCGCTCGGCGACACGGGCGCGAGCTTCGACCTGGCGGGGCTCCCGGATCTGCACGCAGGCAGGTCGATTCCCGAGCACACTCCCGACATGCTGCGCACGCTCGACGGCCGCGATCCCGATCGCGCGCTGGTCCTTCTCGCGCATCAACCCGCGGCGATCGAGTTCGCCGAGAATCACGGCGTCGGTTTGATGCTCTCGGGCCACACGCACGGCGGGCAGATGTGGCCATTCGGTGCGCTCGTGTCGCTCGTGCAGCCGTACGTCGCCGGGCTCTATCGCCATCCGGACGGGACGCAAGTGTACGTGTCGCGCGGCACGGGCTTCTGGGGACCGCCGATGCGCGTGGGCAATCCGGCGGAGATCGCGAGCATCGTGCTGACGGGGTGAGCGAGTTCACGGGACTCGATCGGCCGAGAAGACCAGCCCGTCCGCCAGTAGAGTCTGGGGGATGTCCTCCGACGCGCGCCCCAAGACCGTAGACCTCCTGCTCGACGACGGACGGCCGCCGGCGGAGCGCATCGAGAAGCTCGTCCCCGAGGTCTACGCGGAGCTGCGCGCGGCCGCGCAAGCTTGTCTGCGCGGCGAGCGCGCCGGGCACACGCTCGACGCCACCGCGCTCGTCCACGAGGCGTACTTGCGGCTCGTCGGTCCGCGCGAAATTCCGTGGGCGAATCGCGCGCACTTTTTTACCGCTGCCGCGCAAGCGATGCGGCGCATCTTAGTGGATCACGCGCGTGCCAAGGCCGCGGCCCGCCGCGGCGGTGGTGATGCGCGGCGCGCGGCGATCGAGCTCACCGCGCTGCCGGATCCCAACTCGGAAGACGAATCCGCCGGATTCCTGATCCTCGACGCGGCGCTCGCACGCTTGGAGGACGTCGATCCCGCGGCGGCGGCCGTCGTGAGGCTGCGCTACTTCGCGGGGCTCGACATCGAAGAGACCGCCGCTGCGCTCGGCAGCTCGACCGCGACCGTCAAGCGGAACTGGGCGTTCGCGCGCGGCTGGCTGAAGGACGCGATCGAGTCGGAAACCGACTGAACCAGCCCCATGACCGATCCCAAGCACGAGCGCCTGCGCTCTTTGTTCGACCGCGCGCTCGAGCTCTCACCGATCGAGCGCGCGGCGTTCCTCGCGCGCGAATGTGGCGGCGACGCGACGCTCAAGCTGCGCGTCGAGGCGTTGCTCGCGGCCGCGGAAGACGATCGCTTCCTCGGTTCGCCGACCGGCCCCAAGCCCGAGACGCGCACTGATTCGAGCGCGGCGCTCGCCGAAGGTCCGGGTACGCGCATTGGGCCGTACAAGTTGCTCCAGCAAATCGGCGAAGGCGGCTTCGGCGTCGTGTTCATGGCCGAGCAGGAGCAGCCGGTCAAGCGCCGCGTCGCGCTCAAGATCATCAAGCTCGGCATGGACACGCGGCAGGTCGTCGCGCGCTTCGAGCAGGAGCGTCAAGCGCTCGCGCTGATGGATCACCCGAACATCGCGCGCGTCATCGACGCCGGCGCGACGGCGACGGGACGGCCGTACTTCGTGATGGAGCTCGTCAAAGGCGAGCCGATCGGGGAGTACTGCGACCGGCACAGCCTCTCGATCGACCAGCGCCTCGCGCTGTTCGAGCAAGTGTGCCGCGCGGTGCAGCACGCGCACTCGAAGGGCATCATCCACCGCGACATCAAGCCGTCGAACATCCTGGTCGGCACGCAGGACGGCAAGCCTGTCGCGAAGGTCATCGACTTCGGCATTGCGAAAGCGACGTCGTCGAAGCTCACAGACAAGACGCTGTTCACCGAGCACCAGCAAGTGATCGGGACGCTGCAGTACATGAGCCCCGAGCAAGCCGAGGGCTCGCTCGACATCGACACGCGGACGGACGTGTACGCGCTCGGCGTCGTGCTCTACGAACTGTTGACGGGGTCGCCGCCGTTCGATCACCAGACGATGCGCGAAGCGCTCTTCAGCGAGATGCAGCGCATCATCCGCGAGGTCGATCCGCCGAAGCCGTCGACGCGCCTCCATCAATCGGCGGACATGCTCGCCACGATCGCCGCGCGTCGGAATGTCGAGCCGAAACGTCTGGGCACGCTCGTGCGCGGGGAGCTCGACTGGATCGTGATGAAGGCGCTCGCGAAGGAGCGCACGCGCCGTTACGAATCCGCGCACGGTTTCGCGGAAGACCTGCGTCGGTATCTCTCCGGCGAAGCGGTCGTCGCGGCGCCGCCGAGCGCGGCCTATCGCTTCCGAAAAGTCGTCGCGCGCAACCGCGGGCTCGTGCTCGCGGGATCCGCCGTCGCGCTCGCGCTCCTCATCGGCGCGATTGCGTTCGCATGGCAAGCCAGCGTCGCGCGAACGGAGCGTGACCACGCGCTCGTCGCGCAGCGCGCCGAAGCGGAACAACGAACGATCGCCGACGAGCAGCGCTCCGCAGCGCAGCGACTGCAGACCGTCGCCGAATCGAACGCGACGGCGGAAGCGAAAGCGCGCAAGCGTGCCGAGACGACGGCGGTGTTCGTGACCGACGCGCTGAAGTCTTCGGATCCCAACTACGGCGGCGAGCAGGGCATCACGGTCGCCGAGGCGATGCAGCAGGCTGTGAAACTCCTCGACGAGGGCTCCTTCCGCGACGAGCCCGACATCGAGGCGCACCTGCGCAGCCTGATCGCCGAGATCCTGCACAGGAACGGCCGCGTCTCGGACGCGCTGCCGCTGGCCGAGCGCTCTCTCGAGCTGTACACGCAGCTCGCACCCGCAGCGGGCTCGCGCGACGTGGCCCACCTGCTGAATCAAGTCGCGACGATCCAGCAGGACCTCGGACGTTTGGAAGCCGCCGAGCCGCTCTTCGTACGCGCGCTCGAGATGCTGCGTGCGATCGATCCCGGCGACTCGAACGACGTCTCGATGGCGCTGAACAACTTGGCCTTGGTGAAGTCGTACCGCGGGCGCATGGCGGAGGCCGAGCCGCTGTTCACCGAATCGCTCGAAATGAAGGAGCGGCTCTTCCCCGGCGACAACGAGGATGTGGCGATGGGCCTCAACAACCTCGCCAACATCCGCGACAACCTGAATCGCCGCGACGAGGCGCTCGCGCTCTTCGAGCGATCGCTGGCGATGTACGACCGGCTCTTCGACGTCCACCCGCAGCTCGCGATGTCGCTCTACAACCTGGGCCAGCAGTACATCAGCACCGGGCGGCTGAAGGACGCACAGGACAATCTCGAGCGCGCGCTGGCGATGTACCGCCAGCTCTTCCACGGCGATCATCCCCACGTAGCGCGCGCGATCGGCGGCGTCGGGAACATCCGGCGCGTGATGGGCCGGCTGGCGGACTCGGAGACGCTCCACAAGGAAGCGCTGGCGATGAAGCAGCGGCTGTTTCCTGGGGATCATCCGGAAGTTGCGATCACGCTCCGCCACCTCGCGCAAGTGGAGCGCGAGAACGGCGACTTCGTCCAGGCGGAAGCGAACGCGACGAGCGCGCTCGAGATGCGACGGAGACTGCTTGGCGATCATCCCGAAACAGCGAGCGCGCTCGACATGCTCGCCAACGTGGAGCTCGACGCGGGCAAGAAGAAAGAGGCCGAGTCCGTGCTCGCCGAGGCGCTCGAGATGCAGAGGCGCCTGCACCCCGGCGACCACGCCGACGTCGCGCGGGCGATGAATACGCTCGCAGTCGTGTCGGTCGATCTCGGCGATCCGGCCCAGGCGGAACTGCTCTCGCGCGATGCGCTCGCGATGTGGCAGCGCTTGATCCCGAGCGACCACATCCAGGTTGCGGTGGCGCACCTACAGCTGGGGCGCGTGCTCATGAACGCGAAGAAGCCGGCGCAGGCCGAACCTTCGTTCCGTGCGGCCTCGGAGATGGCGCGTCGCGTACTCGGTCCAGACCACCGCGACGTGGCCGTCAGCCTCGGGAGGCTCGCACGCTGCCTCCACGCGCTAGGCAGGACGGACGAGGAGCGCGCGGCCTTCGAGGAGATGATCGCGATAGAGCGGCGGCGGATTCCGGGAGGTTCGCTGGATCTCGCGAGCGCGTTGCTCAGTGCCGGCGACGCGCGGCTCGAGGACAAAGACGCGGCCGGCGCGCTCACTTGGCTCGAGGAAGCGGCGCAGTTGGCCGAGCGGTTCTATGCTCCCGCAAGCCCGCAGCTCGCGAAGTACCGTGAGTCGCTCGAGGCGTGTCGCGCGGCGCTGGCGCGCTGACGCGCAATCCTCGGGGCGACGAGCGCGCTACTTCGGCAGGAGGAACGTGAAGACGAATCGGAATCCGAGACCCTCAGGGCTCGCGTCCGAATCCTCCACCCAGTAACGCAGGCCTCCGCCGATGCTGACCAGCTGTCCGCCCCAGTTGAAGACCTTGGTCACGAGTGCGTTGACCGGCAGTGCGAGCTCGTCCGCCTCCCAGTCGTACGTCGATTCGGCGTTGAGCGTGTACGTGACCGCGCTCTTCGTCGTGTGCGCGACGAACGGCTGCACGAACGTCGAGTTCACGTCCGCGCGATCGTCTTCGCCCGCGAACGACCAGATGTGGTTCAAGAGCGCGCCGTAGGTCCACGGTCCCTCTTGCTTCAAGAACACGGCCGTCGGCCCGATGCCCCATTGCTCCGTGCCGAGCGTGTCGTCGCTCGCCGTCGGGATGAGCAGCACTGGACCCGCGCCCCAGATCCAACCAGCCTTCGTCGGCTTGACGGGCGAGACGAAGAAGCTCTGAGTGACGTCGCCGAAGCCGGATTCGTCCTCGCCGGCGGGGATGTCCTCTTGGTCGATGATCGGAACGATGGTGCGCGAGATCACGTTCCAATCTTCGTTGATCGAGATCGGCACGACGGGCTGCACGTTGAGCGTCCAGCGCTCGCCGTCGGAAGGCCCGATGTCCTCGTCGAAGTTGAGTTGGAGCGGCACGCTGATCATCGCAGCGACGGGGTTGGAGAGCGCCTTGGCCGCTGCCGCGGCGTCTAGCCCTCCGCCCGGCGACTTTGCGCTCTCCGGCGATTGCGCGGCGGGACTCGCAGCGGAAGACGTCGTGGAAAGGTGCGCGCGCGGCGAGAGCGAGGGCGGCGCCGACGTCGACGGCGCATATGTCGTGACCGAGGCGCATCCGAGCGCGACTGAGACGAGCGTGAGGAGCGAGGCTGACGCGATCGGGATGTTCATTCCGTTCTCTCTCGATCCATGCGGCTGACTCGGTCCGCGATTTGGGATTGCGCGGGATCACGCGCGGATACTGCCTAGATGGTATGGAAACGCGGCCGCCACGAGAGAGCCGATGGCCAGGGAAGCTGCGAGCACGCCCGCCGCCGCAGAGGTGGGCCACATGAGACAAGCGACTGCGAGACTGAGTGCGCCAACGGGGAGGAGCACCGCCCGGGAGACCACCTTCTCGTGAGTTGCGCCGCGCGCGCCGAGCTCACTGATCGTCTGCCGTATGTGGCTGTACCCAGGCGTCCGACGTCCCACGATGACGAGCATCAGGACCAAATCGATGACCGCGGCAAGTACGAGTGCGACTCCGAGCATGACATGATCGTGGAAGGGCAGTCGACGGACACTCGAATCGGTGACGACCTAGCGCTTCGCTGGTTTCTTACGCCGCGGCTTCACCGCTGTCTCCTCGAGCTCCGCGAGCATCCGCTTCGACGCGACGAGTCGGTAGCTCTGCTTCGAAAGGTCCGCGATCTCGCCCCAATCGAGCCGTCCGCCGACGCGGAGGCTCGTCCAGCCGTGCTTGCCGACGTACGGCGCGGTGAAGAAGCGCGGGCTCTGGATCAACGCCTGTTGCGTCGGCAATTCGGCCTTGAACACGAAGCACAACTCGCCCTTGTACTCCTCCAGCACCGCGAACGTCTTCTTGCCCGCTTGGAACGTCGGGTGACCGAACGTGACTGTCTCGCGCGCTTCGGGGAGCGCGAGACAGATCGTGCGCAGCTTCTTCAGTATGGCGCCAGCGTCAGGCACGCACGGAGTCTAGCGCGCCGCGTTCGAGTTCGAGCAAGGCGCGCTTCCGCCACAGCCCGCCGCCGTACCCGCACAGCGAACCGTCGCTCTGCACGAGACGATGGCACGGGATCAAGATCGCCAACCGATTCAGTCCGTTCGCACGTCCGACCGCGCGCGGACTGCGCGCGCAGCCGAGTTCGCGCGCGATTTGTCCATAGGTTCGCGTGGTGCCGCACGGAATCGAGAGCAACGCCGCCCACACCTTGCGTTGGAACGGCGTGCCGGCGATCGCGAGCGGGACGGTGAACCGCGTGAGCCGACCTCGGAAGTAGCGCTCGAGCTCGCGCGCGAGACGATCGAGATGACGATTCGACCCGGGAACGATCTCGCGCTGAAACAGCTTGCGCACCGACGCGGCTTGCGTCGCGATCGCAGGCCTGTCGGCGAACTCGAGCAGACACACGCCGTCGCGCGAAGCCACCGCGAACAAGGGACCGATCGGCGAGTCGAGTTGCGTGACGACGAGCGTGGAGGATTTGGCGTCGCTCTTCACGCGCGCAGGATAGCGCCCACAGCTCTGTTCAGCGCACGATGCCTTGTCGCAGAGCGAGCAGCACGGCCTCCGACTTCGAGTGCACGTGCAGCTTCTGATAGATGTGCCGGATGTGGAATCGGATGGTGTCGATGCTGAGCGACAGCTCGCGCGCCGCCGTCTTGTAGCTGTGTCCCTCGGCGAGGAGCTTCAGGATTTCCTCTTCGCGCGCGGTGAGCTTCGTGTCGTCGCGCTTGGGCGGTGCGACGCGCGAGAACATCGTGACGACCTTGCGCGCGATCTCGGGCGACATCGGCGCGCCGCCAGCGTGCAGCTCGGAGATCGCTTCCACCAATCGTGTGGGCGGAGTGTCCTTGAGCAAGTAACCGCTCGCGCCGGCGCAGATCGCTTCGAACACGTGCTCGTTGTCGGCGAAGACTGTCAACATGAGGATCTGCAGCGACGGCATCCGCTCGCGGAGCAGACGCACGCCTTCGATGCCGGACATGCCGGGCAATTGGATGTCGCAGAGCGCAACGTCGGGCTCCGATGTACCGATCGCGGCGAGCGCTCTCTCCATCGATGCGTACGCGCCGCACATGCGCAACCCGGGTGTCCCGTCGATCAACGTCGCCAAACCATCACGGGTCTGGTCCTGGTCTTCGATGACGACGACTTCGATGGAGCGTGAGGGCATGACGCGCAAGCGAGGCTAGGGGACACTCGGGCGTCCGGCAACTCCATGAACATGCAGGTAGGGCGTTGCGTTCTAGACCCGCATCTCCACGAGCGCCTTCGTTCCCGCTCCGCACTTGGACTCGATGCGGAGTCGCGCGTTCAAGCCCTGCGCGCGTCTTCTCAATCCGGACAGCCCATGCCCGCGCAAATCGGCGTCGGGATCGAACCCACACCCGTCATCGGTCACCTTCACCGACATCGACTCGGGCGTGACGGCGATCTCGACGGTAACCCGCGTCGCGCCGGCGTGTCGCGCGACGTTCGACACGATCTCCTTGAACATGAGGAGCATGTGACGGCGGCGATCGGGACCGAGCGGGATGTCGACTATCTCGGCTTCGCTCGGTGCGCTGAAGTCGACGGTCACACCTTCGGCTTCCAGGAGATTGAACGTCACTTGCCGCATGCGCTGCACGAGGTCGGTGAAGTGATCCTTGCGCGGATCGATCGACCACACGATGTCGCTCATCGACTCGCGCATCGCTCTCGCGAGCCGCGCGATCTCGTCCATGTGCGAACGCGCCGACTCGCCGTCCTGACGCTTCGCGACCTCCGACAGGATCGCGATTTGCGCCAAGCCTGATCCCATGTCGTCGTGGATGTCGGTCGCGATCTGCGTGCGGATGCGTTCGAGCGCGAGCACGCGGCGGACTCTCGACCGGTGGAGCGCGTAGGCGATCGCCGCGGCCGCGCCCACGCACGCTCCGATGAACCACCACGCGCGCCAAACCGGAGGACGAACACGGAAGGACACCTGCGCGCTCCACGGGCTCAAGACGCCGTCGGCGTGCACGGCTCTCACTTGAAAGCTGTACGAGCCGCTTTCGAGCCGCGCGAAGTTCACCGACCGCTGCTGCGTGAGCGGACTCCAATCGGGGTCGACGCCCTCCAATCGGTACTGGAAACCGAGCGACGACTCGCTGCGGAAACACGGCGCGGTGAAATGGATCTCGACGTCGTTCTCGCTGGCCGAATGGCCGCCCGCGTCGACCTCGCGCACGCCGCGTGGATCGATCGCGATGTCCTCGCCCGCGACCCGTACGGCCGTGATCCAGACGGGCGGCGGCGCGGGAGGTGGATCGTCGATCGACGGATCGAGGCGTGACACGCCGCCGGAGCTCGCGACCCAGACGCGTCCTTCGCGGTCGGTGATGCAGTGCGTGACGATCTCGCCGGCGAGGCCTTCGCGCGAACCGATGTGCAGGACGTCGCCGGTCGCTGGATCGAGTCGGTCGACTCCGCGGCCCGTGCCGAAGTACAAGCGGCCGAGCTTGTCCTCCGCGATCGACCACACGGCTTCGCTGACGAGGCCTTCGCCGAAGCGCTGGCGTGTGAAGGATGGTCGGCGCGCCGACGGATCCGATGTGCGCCACGCACCTGTGTGGCGCGTGCCAACCCACACGTCGCCGCTGCGGGCTTGGAACAGACAGCGCGACTGCGGGGGTGGTTCGCCCGGCTCGATCTCCAAGGCGTCGAGTCGTCCATCGATCCAACGTGCGAGACCGGTGTACGGCGCGAGCCACAAGTCTCCGCCTCTCGCGCGCATCATCCAGCGCGGCGGAAACGTCGACGCGGCGCCGAGGCTCGCGGACTCGAAGCGAATTCCGTCTGCGTGTTTGCGCCGGTCGTACCACGCGAGCTTTCCCGTGCTCGTCGCGACCCATAGCGTGCCGTCGGGATCCTCGTGCGGCGTTCCGAACACCGCGTCGTCCGGAAATCCCTCCGCGGCGCCGATCGGAGTTGCACGCGCGAGATGGAGATCCGGCCCGGGCACGCGATAGAAGCGTCCCTCCTCCGTCCCGAGCCACGTATCGCCGCGCGAATCGATGCACACGCGCTGGCCGATGCCGATCCACCTGGGATCCTCCGACCCCGCGATCGTCTCGACGTGATCCGCGTCGATGCGCGCGAGCGCGCGGGCGAACGCGACGACGATTCGTCCCTGTGGATCCTCGGCCATGTGCAGCGCGGTGCGATCGGGCAGTCCGTTCTCGACCGTCCAGTGCACGATCGCCTTGCTCGAGAGGCGCGCGATGCCGGCCGACCACGTCCCGATCCACAGATTGCCGTCCGCGTCGGTGCACAGCGCGCGGATCGAGTCGTCGGCGAGGCCGTGCTCGCGGCGCACGAGAGACTGGCCGCGCGCCGAGGAGCGCACGAGTCCCTGCCAACTTCCGATCCACACTTCACCGTCGCGATCACACGCCAGCGCGCGCAGATGGTGTAGAGCATCGAAGTCGAGCGGAACCAGCGTCCACGTGCGCGTTCCGTCTGCGCTGGGAGCTCCGAGTTCGTACAGCGCGCGATCGAAACCCACGAGCACGCGTCCCTCGACCGAAGGAGCGATCGCGATCAGTTCGCCGAGTTCCGCATCCGTGCGAGGCGCCGCATGACGCAGCACGCGCTCTCCGTCGATCTCGAGGACTTCTTGCCGCGTGCCGAACCACGTGCGGCCATCGGGCGACGTGACCAGCGCTTGCGGCCACGCGACGATCGTCTCCGGAAAGCGCCGATCGATGCGGAGCTCGCCGCGCGCGTCGACGTCGATGTGCTGAACGCCGGCAGCCGATGCGCACCAAAGTCCTCCGGCGGGATCGCTGCACATCGCGCGGATCGGGTTCGCCGCGGAGTGCTCGGGCAGATCGAACCGTCGGAACGCGAGCGCCGATTCGTTCGCTTCACGGCGTGCGCCGAGGAACAGCGACACGCTGCCGTCGGCGGTCGCGACCCACATCCGACCCGCGGTGTCCTCTGTCAGGGTGTTCACGAAGTCGCTGCCGAGCCCTTCCCGCGCGCCGAACTGCACGAACTCGGCGCCGTCGAATCGCGAGAGTCCTTCCCAGGTCGCGATCCACAAGTAACCGCGGCTGTCCTGGACGAGGAAGTTGACGCGGCTGTTCGCGAGGCCTTGCGAAACGTCGTACTGCCGCAGCGGCAACGTCTGCGCCGTCGCGACGGCCGCCGTCGCGAGGAACCAGGCACACTTGAGTCTCCTGCGCATGCTCGACCGGAGGACGAGTGTATCCATCGCGGCCGCCGGAGCGTCGGATGCCGACGACGCCGCAGCGCCCGTTATCATGCCCGCCGATGTCGTCCTCGCACGCTTCCCGCGCGAACTTCCACACGACGCGTTGGAGCGTCGTCGCCGCCGCGGGCGCGCAGAGTCGCGACGCGCTCGCCACGCTGTGCGCGACGTACTGGTATCCGCTCTACGCGTACGCGCGCCGTGCGGGCCGCTCGGCCGACGACGCGCGCGATCTCACGCAGGGTTTCTTCACGCGGCTCCTCGAGAAGCACGATCTCGGACGCGCCGATCGCGAGCGCGGACGGTTTCGCACGTACTTGCTCGCCGCGTTCCAGTACTTCATGGCGAACGAACGCGATCGCGAGCGCGCCCTCAAGCGCGGCGGCGCCGCCGCGCTGATCTCGATCGACGCGCTGCAAGCGGAGACGCGTTACAACCGCGAGCCGGCCGATCCTCATTCACCCCAGCTCGTGTTCGAGCGCGAGTGGGCGCTCGCGCTGCTCGAGCGCACGTTGGGACGACTCGCCGAGGAGCAAGCGCACGCCGGGAAGACCGAAGCGTTCGAAGTGCTGCGCGGGCATCTGACGGCGGGCGGGGATGCGGCGAGCTCCGCGGAGATCGCCGCGCGCGCTGGGCTCACCGAGAACGCAGCGCGGGTCGCGCTCCACCGACTGCGAAAGCGCTACGGCGAGTTGCTCCGCAGCGAGGTCGCCGAGACGTTGCCCGACGGCCGCGAAGTCGAGGACGAGATCCGCGATCTGTTCGCGGCGCTCCAGGGCCCGTAAGAAAGTGGCGATGGCCCGTAACGATCGCGCGGCCCTGCTTCACACTCGGCCATGACCGCTCCTTCCTTGTGCCCGCGCTGCGGCGCGCCGCTCCCGTCACCGGCAGAGCCCTGCCCGCGGTGCCTCTTGCAACTGGGGCTCGACGCGTCGGCGCCGCCCCAATCGGACCTGGGCCAGATCCAAAGTCACACGCGGACGCCGCGTTTTCCGCCGCCGACGGCCGAAAATATGGCAAAGCACTTCCGCGACCTCGAGGTGATCGAGCTGTGCGGACAAGGCGGGATGGGCGTCGTGTACAAGGCGCGGCACACGCGGCTCGACCGCGTCGTCGCGCTGAAGGTGCTGCACCAAGACGCGTCGCGCGATCCAGCATTCGCCGAGCGGTTCTTGCGTGAGGCGCGAGCGCTCGCGCGACTGTCGCATCCCGGCATCGTCGCGGTGCACGACTTCGGTGAGGTCGACGGTCTCTTCTATCTAGTGATGGAGTTCGTCGACGGCGTCGACTTGCGCCGCACGATCCGCGGCGGCGAGCTCGCGCCCCGGCAAGCGCTCACGATCGTGCGGGAGCTCTGCGAAGCGCTGCAGTACGCGCACGACGAAGGCGTCGTGCACCGCGACATCAAGCCCGAGAACGTGCTGATCGACAAACGCGGGCGCGTGAAGATCGCCGACTTCGGGCTCGCGAAGCTCGCCGGCTCGATGCTCGGCGGCGGAGCGCTGACTGCGACGGGGCAAGTGATGGGCACGCCGCACTACATGGCGCCGGAGCAGATCGAGCGGCCTCAGGACGTCGATCACCGCGCAGACATCTACTCGCTGGGCGTCGTGCTGTACGAGATGCTCACGGGTTCGCTGCCGCTCGGCCGCTTCGAAGCGCCGTCGCGGCGTGTCGACATCGACGTGCGGCTGGACGAGATCGTGCTGCGGACGCTCGAGCGCGAGCCCGCGCGCCGGTATCAACACGCGGTCGATGTGAAGACGGATGTCGATGGGGTGGGGCAAGGCGACGCGAAGCCGGCGGCCGCGGCAGGCTCCGAGCCGGTCGACGGCCTGCGCTACTTCGTGAAGGACGAGAGCGGGGACCGAGTGCTCGCCGCCGGCGTCGTCGGCACGATCGATCCCTCGAGCGGAGCCTGGCCGATCGTCACGTTCGCCTTGGTGTGGGTTCTCGTGGGCTGGCTCTTCAACTTCGGAGCGGAAGCAACCGTCTTCGCCGGCCTCGTGCTCGTGCTCGTCGGATACTGGTTGCTGAGGGGACGTGCACGCCAGATAAGCGAGCTCGCCGCAGCCCTCGACAAAGAGCGCGCCGGTCGCAAATGGCTGCGCGCGATCGCGGGCCTCGCGTTCGCGTGGATCGGGTGCGCGTCGATCCTCGCGGCGCACTTCGCGTCGTGGGAACGCGGGACAGCGACGTACGAGCCGCCTGACGTCGCGCTCTACCTGGCGTCGAACGACCAACCGAACTGGGGTGAGCTGCAGGAGATCGCACAGCCGGGCAGCGGCGGTGAGTCGGCGCTGGTCGACTCGCGATTCCACTTCGTCGACCACGAGCGGATGCTCTTCACGGTGCCTCCGTACGCCTACTTCGCGATCGCGGCGGCCGCATGGCTCGCGGCCGCGCTGTGCTTCACGGCGAAACGTGCTCCGGCGTGGCGTGTCCGGCCGGCGATCGACATCGTTGCGAGCGCGTTCATCGCGCTAGGTCTCGCGCACATGGTGATGGCACTCGCGAGCGACACGGTGAACCTCGAGAACGCGAAGCAAGAGCGGCACTGCAACGGACCCATCGAGCAATGCTACGAGCTGGTCCACCGCTGGCTCCTCGAGTCCGGCTATCAAGTGGACACGGAGTTGGCGGGAACCGTCGTCAACGAATCGGGTTCTTCTGCGCTGGTTCCGCAACGGCTCTTCACGGCAAACGAAACCGACGTGTTCGATCGCTGGCAACTCTCGTGGCACGGCCCGCAGCGCACGAGTCCGCACTTCTACTTCGTGTGTTGGAGCGTGGACGAAGGGAAGCAGGCGTACCTGGAGGTCGACTCGGGCCGACGCGTGGCCGGTTCCAAGCTCGCCACGGAATGGGACCGACGGCTCGTCGGCCTGTTCCGGCGGCTCAACGAGTAGAGCTACTGAACGAACACGTTGCGGATCCACGCCGCCGTGTTGCCGTCCACGCTCGGCGCGGCGTAACGCTGCAAGCCGATGAATCCCTTCGACGCGCGCTTCGCGAACGGCGGATCGCCGGGCACGTTCCTAGTGGGTTGCGCCGTTCCTCTCCCGACCTATCGCTGCAAGCGCTCCGCGATGTCCACGAGCATGCTCGACGTGACTCGCGAGCGGCTCACGACACCGGCGAACTTGCCGCTCGCGTCGACTGCGGCGACGAAGTCGACGTTGAGCGACTCCATCTTCTTGAGCGCCGTGAGCCGATCGGCGGTGTCCGCGATCGCGTCCTGGGCGAGGATGAGCCCCGGGAATCGTTCGAGCGTCTTCGTCTCGCCGGCGTTCAACACCCGCGTGAACTCGTCCAGCGTGAACGGCTTGGTTTCACTGGAGAGCACATCCCACAGCCGCCGCGCTTCGGCGACGGCGTAGAGCGAGCCGTCGCGCTGGTTCAGAATGATGTACCGCAAGCTCGGAATGCCCTGGAGATAGTCGGCGATCACGCTCTCCACGTAACCGTCATTCCCGACGACGAAGGTGAGACCCTCGACCTTCATCGTTCGATACTCGTTCACCAGGGACCCGGAGCCCTTGGCAAAGGCTTGGATGTGTTCGACGGGGAGCTTCACCTCCTGGAGTTGGGCCGTGATCGGTGACTGCGCCGCCTTCTCGAACGCCAGTTCGACCTTCACGTCGCCGACCTCGAGGCTCTTCACCTTGCCGCTGACGAGCAGGAAGACGATCACCGGGAGGATCCCGGCGGCGAGCTCGACCGGCTTCACTTCGAGGTTCTTCGTCGAGCGAAGGCGCATGAGGAGCGCCACGATCGTGACGAAGATGCACACGGAAACGAGCACGACGCCTGGCGTCGTCTCGAGGAACGGAGGCGTATCGGAAACTGCGATGCTCATGTCTCTCTCCTGATGGCTTGCGAGCTTTCGGATGGACCTTCCTCTGTTGAGGGCTGGATCTGCGCGGACCGCACGGCGCGGCGCGCGCCCGCCTACAACCGCTGCACGTACATGTTCCGCACCCAGGTCGCGGCGCCGCCTTCGACGTTGGGAGCGGCATACCTCTGCAGCCCGATGAACCCGCGCGGCGCGCGCTTCGCGAACGGCGGATCCGCTGGCACCTTCGTCGTGTCCACGTCGTAGAGCGCCACACCGTTCAGCGCGACCGCGAGCCTTGAGCCCTTGTAGAGGACCTCGAGCGAGTTCCACTCACCGATCGGACGCATCACGTTCTTCAAGCCGGCGGGAACGGCGCCGTACAAGCTCCCGGTGTGCTGCCAATCCTTCAGCTCAGTCTTCGTCTCCGTTTCCCAGTTGAAGTCGTCGAGCAGCTGGATCTCGCATCCGGAGTACGCCGGGTTGCTGCCGTCGCGCGCGCTGCGCAAGAAGAGTCCGCTGTTCGCCATGCGCGCGAGCTTGAACTCGAGCTTCAATCGGAAGTCCTCGAAGTCCTCCTTCGTGCGCAGGTAGCCGCTCGGTTCCGCAGACGGGATTGCGAGCACGCCCTTCTCGACCTTGTAGTCGTTCGGCGTTCGCGTAGTCGAACTCGCGGTCGCCCAGTCCGAATCGACCGCTTCCCACGCGGAGCAGTCACTTTCGCCGAGGAGCGGCCTCCAGCCGGTCGGTTCGTTGGACGTCGGTGCCGGCATCGTGCATCCAGTATTCGTGTCGAACACCGGCAGCGTCCGAATGCGGATGTTGCGGAACTGGACCTTGTTACCCGGCGGATCGTCGCGGTCGCCGTGCACTTGCAGTCCGATCAAACCGTGCGGCGCGAAACCTGGCGTTCCCTCGGGCAACGTGTAGTCCGCAATCTGCTCGCCGTTCATCCACACTTCGATGTGCACGTCGAACCCGGTGCAGCGCACGCGGAACTGATTCCACTCGCCCTTCTTGAAACGCTCCTTCGCCGTCGTGTTGTGCTGCAGGAACTCGTCGGAGTAGATCGCGCCGATCTCGCCGTCCGAGCGATAGTCGAGCGTCACCTGCGCGCCGCGACGTCCCTGATCGGGCGGGACCATGCGCAAGAAGATCCCCGAGTCGAACGGGTAATCGATCTTCGTCTCGAGCTCGAACTCGAAGCTCGTGAACGGTTGCGCGGTGTAGATGAGACCGCCTTCGCCTTTCGCTCCGACCCGTCCGGTGAGCGCGCCGTCTTCGACCGTCCACGATGCATCGCCGTCGTAGCGTCCGCCCTTCGTGACCCAGCCGTCGAGCGACTTGCCGTCGAACAGCGACCGAGCGTTCGGATCCTCGACGACGAGGCGCGCGCCGTTCACTCGACCGACGAGCTCCGCACCGGCGTCTGCGCCGAGCACGCACGCGGTGGTCGCGAGCGCATCCGCAGTCGTCGCGTCGCTCGCGATCACGCTGCAGCAGAGTCCGTTCGTCACGGCGTTGCCGGTGCGTGGATCGATGATGTGCGAGTAGCGCACGCCGTCGATCACGGTGAACTGCTCCGTGTCGCCGGAAGTCGTCACGCCGGCGTGCGTGATCGTGATCGGTGTCTGGTCCGAGCCGATCGCCACGTGCCAACCGGCTTCGCCCGGCGGCGGGCCGCTCACGGCGATGTCGCCGCTGATCTCACACAGCGCGCTCTCGATCCCGTGCGAAGTGAGGACGGACAGCGCCTCGTCGCACGCGAAGCCTTGCCCGATGGCGCCGAAGTCGAGCTGCATGCCCGCCGTCGCGAGCGCGACGGTGCGTTCTTCCGCGTCGAGCCTCACCTTCGCCCAGCCGACGCGCGCGCGAGCCTCGGCGATCTCACTCGTACTCGGCAACCGGCCCTCGTGACGCGCGACGCGCCACATGCTCACGAGCGGACCGCACGTCACGTCGAACGCGCCGCCGCTCGCGCTCGCGAACTCGGCCGATCGAGCGAGCGCGCTCCACAGGTCCGAGCTCACGACGACAGGCGGACCGCCTGAGCTCTCGCACAGCGTCTTGGCCTCGCTCGACTCGCGCCAGTCGCTCAGACAGTCCTCGATCTCTGCGATCCGAGCGAACGCAGCGCGCGCCGCCTCGATCGCTTGCTGCTCCGAAGGCGCGTAGAGCACGACACGCGCCTCGACTCCCATGCGGATCTCCCTATACTCGTGCCGCTCGAGCGGCGAGCTGCGCGTGATCGGGACCAGCCAGACGAGTGAAGTCAGGAGCGCGTGCGCGAGCATCGGAGGTTTCCTCGCAGTGTGGGCAGCCGTTCTCGGCTGCGCGTCGACTCGATCGAGCGAATCGAGAGCCCCGAATGAACCGGACGAGCCGGCAGCGATCGCGGCCGACGCACCGATCGATGCTCCCTTCACCGAGACGATATCGGGAACCGCGCTCTCGATCGAGATGCTCCCGCTGAAGGGCCGTGCATCGGACGCGCCACGCGTCTGGATCTCCGCCACCGAGATCACGTGGGACGTGTACGACGCGTTCGTGTTCGAGCTCGACAAGCCCGCGGCGCAAACGGACCCGACGATCGACGCGATCGCGCGTCCGAGCAAGCCGTACATCCTCATGGATCGCGGCTTCGGTCACGCGGGCTATCCGGCGATCTCCGTGAATCACACGGGAGCCGCCGCGTTCTGCGCGTGGCTGACGGTGAAGACAGGCCGCACGTATCGCTTGCCCACCGAAGCGGAATGGGAGAGCGCGTGCCGAGCGGGCTCGGACGTGGAAGTCGATCCGGCGCTGCTCGCCGAGCTCGCATGGTTCAGACCCAACGCGGAGCGCAAGACGCATTCTGTCGGCACGAAGCGGGCCAATGCCTGGGGCTTCTTCGACATGCACGGCAACGCGGGAGAATGGTGTACGAGCGCAGCGGGTGAACCGGTCGTGCGCGGCGGCTCGTACCGCGACAGTGCGACTGGGCTGCGCGCCGATGCGCGCGTCCTCCCCGAAAAGAAATGGAACGCCAGCGATCCACAGCTCCCGAAGAGCAAGTGGTGGCTCGCCGACGGCGGCTTCCTCGGATTCCGAATCGCGTGCGAAGGTCCTTGATCACGATCGTCGCGGCGATTTCGCTCGGCGCTGCCCAAAGCGCCGAGGTCGAGCCGTATCGACCGCACGTCGGGCAAGCATCCGATGAAGCGCGGCAAGCGCTCTCGAGCTTCAAGATCCCCGAAGGCTTCCAAGTCGAGCTCTTCGCCGCCGAGCCGATGTTCGCGAACCCGGTCTGCTTCTGGCCCGACACGAAGGGCCGGTTCTACGTCGCGGAGAGCTTTCGACTGCACCAAGGCGTCACCGACATCCGCGAGCACATGGACTGGCTCGACGACGATCTCGCTTGCAAGACGGTCGCCGACCGCGTCGCGATGTACCAGAAGCACCTCGGCGATCGCTTCCCCGAATTCACGCGCGCGTACGAGCGCGTCAGCCTCCTGCGCGACACCGACGGCGACGGCTTCGCCGATTCGTCGACGGTGTTCGCCGACGGATTCAACGCCGCGGCCGACGGCATCGGTGCGGGACTTCTCGAGCACAAGGGCGACGTCTACTTCACGTGCATTCCGAGTTTGTGGCGCCTGCACGACGACGACGGAGACGGACGCGCGGAGCAGAAGACCGTATTGACCACGGGATACGGCGTGCGCGTCGCGTTCCTCGGCCACGACATGCACGGTCTGCGCATCGGGCCCGACGGTCTTCTCTACTTCTCGATCGGCGACCGCGGCTTCCATGTCGAGACGGTGGGCGGACTCGTGTCGAACCCCGACACGGGCGCTGTGTTCCGATGCAACCTCGACGGTAGCGAGCTCGAAGTCTTCGCGACGGGACTGCGCAATCCTCAAGAGCTCGTCTTCAACGAGTGGGGCGATCTCTTCACTGGCGACAACAACTCCGACAGCGGCGATCGCGCGCGCTTCGTCCACGTCGTCGAAGGCGGCGACAGCGGTTGGCGACAACCGTATCAATGGATCCACGGTCCGCGCAACGTCGGCTCTTGGATCCATTGATACGGTTGTCGCC
>JANLUN010000041.1:0-3152 GCA_031363505.1 Planctomycetota bacterium
GCGCATCGGTCCCATCTCTTCGGCCATCTTGCGGAAGAGCGTCTTGCCGAGGATCGGCGGCAACATCACGAAGAACACGAACAGCCCGACGAGTCCTGGTAGCTCGCGCATCAGGATGTTCTCGGGACGCGGCCGGTCGAGCCAGTTGATCCAGAAGTACTCGGACAGGTTGACGTTGACCGACGGTTCGAGCTTGTGCAGGTCCCAGTACTCGAACGGTCCGAAGAACGACCAGTTCGGCCCGCGCAAGAACGTGCCCATGATCACGAGCGACACCCACAGGAGCAGGAAGCCGGTCCAGAAGAACGACACGGCGAACTTGCGCTCGTTGAACGTGTAGTAGCCGTTGCCCTTCGGATTGCGATCGAGGTACGGCACGGCGCACAAGCCGACGATGATGAAGCTCGGCAGCAGCACGCCGGCGATCCACGGATCGAAGTAGACGAGCAGCTCCTGCAGACCGAGGAAGTACCACGGCGCTTTCGACGGGTTCGGGGTCCGCGCTTGCGAGGCCGGCTCTTCGAGCGGGGCCTCGATCGCGACGCTCCACACCGTAAGGAGAGCCGTGAACAGCACGAGGCAGATGAGCTCCGTGTAGACCAGGTCCGGCCACACGAAGACCTTTTGCTTGCTGAGCTCGGCTTCGAGGGTCGCCTCGCCCCTCTTGGTCCGCTCGTCGTTGATCACCGCGCGCCGCAGCGACAGCCACGTGAAGAACACGACGCTGCCCAGCAAGATCACGATCGGCACGTTGTCCGGCTTCGTGATGATGATGCGGAAGTTCGGATCGCCGATCGCGAACACGAAGAACGCGACGCCCGCGACGCACACCGCCAGGAACACGAACGGGTTGGCGGCGATCTTGCGGAACCGGAGCGTCAACACCATCAGCACGGTCAGGCCGATCGTGTACGGGATCGGCGCCGAGATCGCGTTGACCCAGTGTTTGAACGTCTCGCCCATGCCCATGCCCATGCCCGTGATCGGTGCGCCGGAGCGCTAGAGCGGCCCGGAGATGCCGCCGTCCTTGCGAACGCGCCAGAAGTGGATCGCCATCAACGTCGCCGCCGCGAGCGGGAAACCGACGCAGTGGAGCACGTAGAAACGCAGGAGCGTCGCTTCACCGACGAATCGACCGGAGAGCAGCGCGAAGCGCACGTCGTCGCCGGCGTGGATGAAGTTCAATCCGCCGAACGAGAGCAGCGCGGCCCCGGGACCTTCGTGGCCGAGGAACGGCGTCGCACGCGCCATGTTCGTGCCGACGGTGACGGCCCACACCGCGAGTTGGTCCCACGGCAGGAGATAACCCGTGAACGAGAGCAGCAGCGTCAGCACGAGCAAGATCACGCCGACGTTCCAGTTGAACTCGCGCGGCGGCTTGTACGACCCGGTGAGGAACACGCGGTACATGTGCAGCCACACCGTGATCACCATCATGTGCGCCGCCCAGCGGTGCATCTCGCGCATGATCCCGATCGAGACGTACTCGCGCAGCGCGAAGATGTCGCGGTACGCGAGCTCCGCCGTCGGGCGGTAATAGAACATCAGCAAGAGGCCGGTGATCGTCTCGACGATGAACAGGAAGAACGTCAGTCCTCCCATGCACCACGTGTACGAGAGCCGGATGCCCGAGCGCCGCACCTTGACCGGGTGAAGGTGCAGGAAGAAGTTCGAGAGCACCGCCAGCGTGCGGTTGCGCGGCGTGTCGGGATAGCCGTGACGGAAGAGCGACTTCCAGAGCTGCGTCGACCGGACGTAGGCGTAGACCTTTTCCATCAGCGTAGATCCTGGCCTGTGCGCGTATCGAGGCGACGTGTGCTCATCCGACGTACGCGAGGTAGGCGCCGTCCTGGCTCCACTGTCCCTTCTCTTCCTGATACTTCGTGTTCTTGTCGATCAGGATCTGGCCGTCCTCGGCGAGCGCGATCTTGTAGCGCTCGAGCGGGCGCGGTGCCGGACCCTCGAAGTTGATGCCGGTCTTCTGGAAACCGGAGCCGTGACAGGGGCACTTGAACTTCTCCTCCGCCTGCAGCCAGTTCGGCGTGCATCCGAGGTGCGTGCACACGGTCGAGAGCGCGTAGAAACCGGTCGACTCGCGCACGATCCAGAGTCCGCGCGACGCCTTGAAGCGCTCGTCGACCGCGTCGACCGTGAACTCCGACGGGTAGCCGACCTTGAACTGCATCGGCGGCTCGTACAGCACGTTCGGGAACATGAAGCGCGTCAGCGCTCCCAGGCCCGCGACGCTGGCCGCGGTGAACGTCACCCAGGCGAAGCCGAGCACGGAGAAGAACCCGCGCCGATTCAGCTCGCCGCGCAGCGGTGAGCGAACGAGCGCGATCTTCGGCTCCGATGCGGTCGCCGTGAGTTCCGGCGGGCTCGCCTTGGGATCGCGGGGGGATTCGGACTTCTGAACTTCGGGCACGGGGGGGGGTCGATCTCAGAACTCGGGGCGAAGAGCTGCGCCCGTGTTCACCTTGTGAAACGCGGACAAATTGGCCGAGCGCACGGTCATTGGCAAGCGTCTTGGATCAATTCCGGGCCGGACCGCGATCGGCTCCCGGCCACTCTGCGATCGCCTTCATGGCGGCCTCGCGGACCGCGAGGTCATCGTCGCGTTCGGCCAGCTCGGCAAGCAAGGGTTCGTCGTCTGCCAACTTCAAGTGACCGAGCGCTTCGACGGCCTTGACACGGCTCTCGGTGATCCGTCTCGGTTGAGCGTACTTGCGCGCGTCGAGCTCGTGCTCGGCGGCGTAGGTCGAACTTTTCAGGAGCTCGCGCAAGACGCGCGCGCCCGCGCCATCGCCGCGCACCGAGAGGCTGAGAGCCGCGTTCGCGCGCACCTCGAGCGAGCGGTCGTCCAGCGCGCCGACGAGGGCGATCCGCGACTCTTCGCCGCGGATGCGCTGCAGCGAGACTGCCGCGACGCTGCGCAGACCTTCGTCGCTGCTGCCTTCGAGGTAGCGCACGATCACGGGCACCGCGCGCGCATCGCCGAGCGCGCCCAGGTTCGCGAGCGCGTGGAACTGCACGCCGTCCTTGTCCTCGGCATCCATCGACTCGAGCAGCGACACGAGCTTGGGAACGGCTTCGGGATCACCGAGCTGCCCGGAAAGACCCGCGAGCACGAGCCGGATCGTCTTGTCGTCGGC
>JANLUN010000097.1:0-8346 GCA_031363505.1 Planctomycetota bacterium
CCTGGTCGAGTTCCTCGAACGATTCGACGACCTCGCGAATCGAGCTCACCGGATCAAGGAGCTCGAACACGTCGGCGACGAACTCACGCACAGCACGATCGAGCGACTCAATCAAACGTTCATCACCCCGGTCGACCGCGAGGACATCCACGAGCTGATCTGCCGCGTCGACGACGTCCTCGACCTCATCGACACTGCCGTCGATCGGATCGTGCTGTTCAAGATCGATCGACCCATCGACGGCGCGAAGGACTTGGCGCGCTGCCTCGACCGCTCGGCGACGCTGATCCGCGAGATGATGCCGCTCATGCGCAACATGAAGGACGTCGAGCTCGTGCGACAAAAGTGCCGCGAGGTCCATCGCTTGGAGAACGAGGCCGATCGCATAGAACGCAACTCGCTCGCCGCGTTGTTCGAGAACACCAGCGATCCGATCTACGTCATCAAGTGGATGAGCATCATCGAATCGCTCGAAACTGCGACCGACCGCTGCGAGGACGTCGCGAACATCATCGAAGGGATCGTGCTCAAGAATGCATGAGACCTGGGTGGTGTGGTCGATCATCGGGCTGGCGCTCGTCTTCGACTTCATCAACGGCTTCCACGACGCTGCCAACTCGATCGCGACGGTCGTGTCGACCCGCGTGCTCTCGCCGCGCGCGGCGGTCGCATGGGCGGCGTTCTTCAACTTCATCGCGTTCCTCTGCTTCGGACTGCACGTGGCCGCGACGATCGGCAAGGGCACGGTCCACGTCGACTTCGTGACGCTGCCCGTCATCGCTTCCGCGCTCGTCGGTGCGATCACCTGGAACCTGCTCACGTGGTACTACGGAATCCCCTCGAGCTCGTCCCACGCGCTCGTCGGAGGCCTCGCGGGCGCGGCCATGGCGACGGCCGGCCCCGATGCGCTGATCATGAGCGGCCTGGTGAAGATCGGCATCTTCATCTTCGTCGCACCGATTCTCGGACTCGTCCTCGGCGCGGCGCTCATGATCGCCACGTACTGGACGCTGCGCCGCACGCCACCGACGAAGGTCAGTCGCACGTTCCGCCGACTGCAACTCGTATCGGCCGCCGCGTACAGCTTGGGTCACGGCGGCAACGACGCGCAGAAGACGATGGGCATCATCTTCCTCGTGTTGATCGCATCCAAGCAGCTGCCGGCGAACACGCTCGAACCGCCGATGTGGATCGTGCTCATCTGCCACTTGGCGATCGCGCTCGGCACGCTGATGGGCGGTTGGCGCATCGTGAAGACCATGGGGCAGAAGATCTGTGCGCTGCAACCCGTCCACGGTTTCGCGGCGGAGACCGCCGGCGCTCTCACGCTGTACGGTGCGACGTGGCTCGGAATCCCCGTCTCGACGACTCACACGATCACCGGAGCGATCGTAGGCGTCGGCTCGACGCGTGGAATCCGAGCCGTGAAGTGGGGTGTGGCGACCCGCGTCGTGTGGGCGTGGGTGCTCACGATCCCGGCCGCGGCGTTCATCGGTGCGGGAACTGTGTGGCTGCTCGCGCTGCTGGGCTGGGAGTAGTTTCGCGCTCGACTAGGATGAAGCCGATGCATCGTCGCTCCGTCTGCGCCAGCGCGCGGCGCGCGGGTATCGCCGGCGCTCTCGGGCTGCTCGCGATCGCCGGTTGCGCCGACACCGACGATCCGAAGGATCGGCTCTCGACCGTTCTGATCACGCTCGATACGACGCGTGCGGACGTGCTCGGGTGCTACCGAGGTTTGCCCGGGATCACTCCGAACCTCGACGCGCTCGCCAAAGAGTCCGTCGTGTACGACGCGGCGCGGAGCGTGGCGCCGCTCACGCAGCCCGCGCACGCGTCGATGATGACGGGCCTCTACCCGCCGCGTCACACGATGCGCGACAATGGGCTCGCGCCGCTGCCGAATTCGGCCGAGACGATCGCTGAGAGCGCGCGCGCAGCCGGATTCCAGACCGCCGCGTTCGTCAGCGCCGTCGTGCTCGACCGCTCGTGGGGTCTCGCTCAGGGATTCGACGTCTACGATCAACCGACATCCGACCCGCTGCGCACGACGATCCAGATCCACGATCGTCCCGCGGCCGACACGTGGGTACGCGCGCAGGAGTGGCTCGCGCGACGCGACAAGACGAAGCCGTTCTTTCTGTGGATCCACTTCTTCGATCCGCACTCGCCGTGCATCCCGCCGCAGGCGTTCCTCGATCAGGCGGGCGGCAACGCGTACCTCGGCGAGGTCGCGTCGATGGATCACACCGTCGGCGAGATCGTCGCGAACTTGCGCGCGCAGGCGCTGCTCGACCGCGCACTGCTCTTCGTGGTCGCGGATCACGGCGAGGCGCTCGGGCAACACGGCGAGCCGACGCACTCGACGCTGTGTTACGAGACCACGATCCACGTCCCGATGCTCGTCCGTCATCCCGATGCGCGCCGCGCGAACGAGCGCTCGGACGAGATCGTCAGCATCGTCGACGTGCACCCCACGCTCTGCGACGCGATGCGCATCGCGGTTCCCGCGGGCCTCGACGGCATCAGTCTTCTGCGCGGAAGAGTCGCGGAGGACCGCGGCGTCTACTTCGAGTCGTACTGCGGGTACCTGAATTTCGACTGGAGCCCGCTCGCGGGCTTCGCCGATCGCCGCGGGAAGTACTTGCACAGCTCGAAGCCGCAGCTCTTCGACACGCTCCAGGATCCGCAGGAGAAAACGGACTTGATCGCGGAGCGCGCCGCCGATGTCGCGCGCTATCGGCAGGGAATCGCCGCGGTCGCGAGCCGGCCGGCGCTCGCGCGCTCGGAGCCTTCGGCCGTCGACGACACGATGCAGGCGCAACTTCAGGCGCTCGGTTACGCAGGCGCAGGCGATCCAACGGCGGAACTGCCGGGACCGCTCGAAGTGATCGACAAACCGAGCCCACAGGAACGCATGAAGGAGCTGCGCACCATTCAACGCGCCACCATCGCCGCCGACGAGAACCGGGTCGGCGACGCGATCGATCTCTTGAGCGAAGTCTTGGCCGAGAATCCCCGCAACATGTTCGCTCTCGATCTCCTGGCCAAGCACCTCATCGACGAGAACCGCGTCGTGGAAGCGACCGACGTGCTGCGCCGCCGGCACGCGCTCGGGACCGCGCGCCTGACGTCGTATCTCAACTTGGCGCGGTGCTTGGAATCACAAGGAGATTTCGCGGGCGCGGCCGAACAGTTCGGGCGCGCGTTCGAGATGCGGCCCGACAGCGCCGAGCTGTGCGCGGACCTCGTGCGCACGCTCGAGCTCGCCGGACATACGGAACAGGCTCGCACGATTCGCACGCGTCTCAAGGACCTCGAAGCCGAGCGCGGGTCCAAGCACTGAAACCGGATGCTGGACGTTCGAGTCGACTTAGCTCGCCGTCACGACGCGCACGGAGAGGACGGGGCCGATTCTTCGAGCCTCCGCGGCACTAGAATGCGCGTCGTGTCGAACGCGATCCCTTGGACATCACGTGCGTGCGCGCTCATTGCGAGCCTCTTGCTCGCGACGTGCGACTCGTCGAGCGAAAAGTCGGTCGGCGAGCGGCTCTCGGCGATCTTGATCACGATGGACACGACCCGCGCCGACGCGATCGGCTGCTTCGGCGGCCCCGCCGGCGCGACGCCCGTGCTCGACGCGCTCGCGAAGGAGTGCGTCCTCTACGAAACCGCGCGCACGACGGCGCCGATCACACTGCCGTCGCACTCCTCGATGATGACCGGGCTGTATCCGTTCCGACACACGGTGCGTGACAACGGTGTCAATCCGTTGCCGGCGTCGGCGCTGACGATCGCGGAGCGCGCGCACGCCGCCGGCTTCCAAACGGGCGCGGTGGTCGCAGCGGTCGTGCTCGATTCCTCGTGGGGCATCGGACAAGGATTCGAGTTCTTCGACAGCCGCGCGGAGGACGCCGACCTCGCGCGCGTTCGCATCCCCGATCGCCCCGCGCACGAGGTCGTCGCAGTGGCGCAGGACTGGCTGCGCAAGCGCGATCCGACGCGGCCGTTCTTCCTGTGGGTGCACTTCTTCGATGCACACGCGCCGTACGAGCCGCCGCCGCGCTTCTTGCCCCAGGCGAAAGGTGATGAGTATCTCGGCGAAGTCGCCGCGATGGACCATGCGATCGGCACGTTGATCGGCGAGTTGCGCGAGGATCGCACGCTCGATCGCACGCTCGTCGTCGTCGTGGCGGACCACGGCGAATCGCTCGGCTCGCACGGCGAGCCGACGCACGCCGTATTCTGCTACGAACCGACGATCCACGTGCCGATGCTCGTGCGACACCCGGACGGTTGGCAGGCGGGTACGCGTTCGCGCGAGACCGTGAGCGTCGTCGACGTTCACCCGACGATTTGCGATGCGCTTGAGCTTGGGAAGAGCGACGGCATCGACGGCCTGAGCCTGTTCCGTCGCGCGGTGCCGGGGGATCGAGCCGTCTATTTTGAATCGTATTACCCGTACATGAACTTCGGTTGGACTCCGCTCGTCGGCATCGCGGATCAGCGCGGCAAGCTGATCCACGGAGCTTCGGACGAGCTCTATCGAACCGATGTCGATCCGCGCGAGTCGAACGACCTCGCGGCGGCGAGTGCGAGCGAAGTCGCGCGCTACCACGCTGCGATCGCGGCGCTCGCGTCGCGACCCGCGCTCGCGGTTTCCGAATCCGACACGGTGGACGAGTCACGTCGCTCGCAGATCCAAGCGCTCGGCTATGCCGGTGCCGCCGACGCATCGACCGCGCTGCCGGCGCCGCTCGAAGCCTCGGGACGGTTGGACCCGCGCGCGCGGCTCGAAGAGTACGCGGACTACCGCACCGCGTCGGAGATGGGGCCCGAGTCGCGCAAGGAAGCCATCGCGATCCTCGAACGCGTCGTGGCCGACAATCCGCTCAACGTCTCCGCGTTCGATCACTTGGGTTCCGATCTCGTCGACGAGCAGCGCTGCGCGGACGCAGCGGTCGTTCTCGAGCGACTTACGAAGCTCGGTTCGCAGCAAGCGAAGCGTCACACCGGCGTCGGACGCTGCTTCGAGCAACACGGTGATCTCGCGCAAGCGATCGCGCACTACGAGCGTGCGGTGGCGCTTTCCAATGCCGGCATCCCCGAGCTAAGCGATCTCGCGCGCGGTCTCCAGCTTGCCGGCCGATCCGACGAAGCCGCCGCACTGCGCGCGAAGTTCGCGCCGAATCCACAGCCGAAGAAGTAGCCGCGAAGAGTCGCAGCGACGTTCAAGCCGCGACTTCAGCGCGGCCGCGCAGTCCACGACGCCGCGTGGAGCAGCGCGGCGATCAAGTTGCTCGGCGATGCGCGTCCCTGGCCGGCGATGTCGAACGCCGTGCCGTGCACTGGACTGACGCGCAAGTACGGCAGACCCGCGATGACCGTGATGCCGCCGTCGTTCGAGAGGAGCTTCACCGGGATGAACGCCTGATCGTGATACAGCGCGAGAACTCCGTCGAACTCTCCGCGCGACGCTTGGAGGAACACCGAGTCGGGTGAGAGCGGGCCGGCGACGAGGAGACCGTCGGCGCGCGCGGCATCGACCGCGGGCTTCAATAGATCCGCATCTTCGCTGCCGAGGATTCCGCCCTCGCCGGCGTGCGGATTCAATCCGGCCAGCGCGAGGCGCGGTCCCGCGAAGCCGAATCGTTCGAGGCACTCATGGAGAAGGCGCAAGCGATCGAGCACGCGCTCCGTCGTGATCGAAGCGATCGCCTGTCGAAGCGGCATGTGCCGTGTGAGCAGCATCACACGCAACGAACCAGCCACGGCGAGCATCTCGAATCGCGACACGCCGCACCACCGAGCGAGCAACTCGGTCTGCCCTTCGACGGCCTCACCAGCGAGGTGCAGCGCGGCCTTGTTGACGGGCCCGGTCACGAGCGCGGAAACACTCCCCGACAGTGCCAACTCATGTCCGGCGCGTAAGGCGGCAAGCGCCGCTCGGCCACACTCGGCTTGCACGCGCCCCATCGACCATTCGCTCGGACTCTGCGTGTCGATCCACGTGTGCACGTCCGCCGGCCGAGCACTTCCGTCCGCGTGCGCGACGTCGGATGGACAGAGTCGCGCGGGTCCGAGGATCACGAGCCGCATCGCAGCGCTTACGCGTTCGTCGCGCGCGGCAGCAAGCGCGATCTCCGGTCCGATGCCGGCCGGATCTCCCACGGTGAGAGCGATCCGCGGGCGCTCGATCGGCGTGACGTGGGGCATGACGGCGCGCGATTGTAGCGGCGACACGCACGCCGCGTCGGAGCGCGATCTTCGCCGCGCCGGACTAGATCGTGGGTCGCTCGGCGCGCACGAGCTCGTCGTTCATGCGGTAGAGCGCCGTCAGGAGCCGCGCGACGGCTTCGAAGAGCTCGACGGGAATCGTCTCGCCCACGTCGCACGCGGAGAGCAACTCGACGAGATCGGAGTCCTCGCGCACCGGGACGCCGCTCGCGCGCGCGAAGTCGAGGATGCGCTGCGCGACCTCGCCGCGCCCCGTCGCGACGACCTGCGGCGCCGACTCGCTCGCTCGGGCGTACCGCAGTGCGACCGCCATCGGAGGCGTCGATCGAATCTTGTCCGAGTGCTCGTTGCGTGCGTTCATCCCGACACGTCCATCAAGTGATTCTCCGCCAGGAAGCGCACGTCTGGAGCCACCGCGCGGAGCTCTACGTCGACAATCGCCGACTCCGTGACCCCCACATGCACCGCACGTCCACCGACCGCGAAGTCGGCGCTCCAACTTTCGACGAGTGCGCGCAGCGCGGCGGCTGTTTCCGGACGCTCGACCGTGAGCCGCACGATGAGATCGCGCTCGCGCAAGAGCAGATCCGCACGGATCGGACCGAGCCGTGAGAAGTCGATCCCGATCATCAGGCGATGCGACGCGCTCGCGGACTCGTCTGCTCCCTCGCCACGTTGTGCGTCGCGATCCGCTGTCGGCAGATGGAGGAACTGCGCGCTCACCCACTGCTCCGCGTCCGGAACGGGCAAGCTGAAGTGCCAGGGTTGATCGAAGCGGCGCCGCGCCACGTTCATCAATTGATCGGTCTCGAGGCTCGCGAGAGCGCTATGCACGCGTTCGCGCGCCGGCCCGTCTTCGAGTTCGGGAGCGGCGGCGAGCAATCGTCCCTTGAGATCGCGAACGAGCGCGCGCTGCGCGACGTCCTTGAGCAGCGAACGGACGCGATCGTCGGAAGGAGCGCCGAAGAGCCACCGCACGAGTGCCGTCGTGTCGGCATGCGCCGGAGACGCTTCCGCTTGGGCCGCGGCACGCTCGAAGACGGCGCGCACCCGAGCGGAGGAACTGTCGCTCGATCGCGCATCGATCGCGCGTCGCAGCCAGTCGAGAATTTCGGCCGCGCTGGCGCTGCTCGACATGATCTCTGGGGCGCGAATCGCTTCGAGGAGCAGCTTCGTGATCGCAGAACGCAGCGTCGGCCCGTCGATGTCGGACCCGTTCGAAAGCGAGCCGACCCAACGCGTCGCCAGCTCGCTCGCGACGGCGGTACGCAACCACGCCGAGTCGTGATCGCCATCCGCAGCGGCAAGCAGCGCGGATTCGTAGCGCAGCCCCGACCGCTGAACGAGTGCGAGCAAGGCCTCACCGCCGTCGTCCGGCGTGAACACGTAGCTCGCGAGGTCCTCGGCGAGCGCGGAAAGGGCCGGGCTGCGCGCGCTCTCGTTCTCGGCAACGGACATCAACCCGTCGAGCAGTGTGCCCGCCGCCAGCTCCTTACCGACGACCATCCGCAACGCGCGAACGAGCGGGCTCGTCTCCCCCAGTTCGTCGGACGCGAGACGGAGCACGATCCGCCCGTCCGCATTTTCGATGGTCGCGAGAAAGCGCTGCCCCGGCTGAAGATCGACGTGCGATTCCGCGGCAACGCGCTGCCCGCCGATTCCCAGGACCACCGATCCGCCCGCAAACGTTTCCAGCACTTCGGCGGCGACGACGCGACCGTCCTTGAAGAGGGTCGCGAGATCCGCCGTCGCCGGAGTCAGGCGGACGGATCCGGCTGCCCCGATCGCGCTCGTCAGAGGTTCCATTGCATGCCGGGCGGGGACCTGGCAGTGGGGTATCGGCCGAGCGCCTCAGACCATGAGGCCGCACCGCCCCGATGTGTGAGCGATCACTGGGACGGCCCCGATGAAACGACTCCGCCCCAGCGAGGGCCGGGGCGGAATGCGGTGCGGAGCGTGCTCCGCGTGTGGATTGGGCTGTCAGTGAGTCTGCGTGAGCGACACGTAATCACGGCTCGCCGCGATCTCGAGCGACGTGCGCGCTGCGGTCGCCGAACTCATCCGTCCGTAGAGCGCGCGTTGGTCGAGCGCGCCGCGCGCGACCAGCGAACC
>JANLUN010000072.1:0-7440 GCA_031363505.1 Planctomycetota bacterium
GCCGATCGACGTCGAGATCACCGCCGACGATTTCGCTCTCGACCGCGGGTCGCTGCGCGCCACAGTCCAGACTCCGTCCACATCGCTGTCGGTCGCCGGTCGCATTCAGTCTGCCGCGTTCGTCTGCAGCGGCGACGACGGGCTCGATCTCGTCGTGAACGTGCCGGCCGGTTACGTCGAGTCGCAGCTCACGCCGATGCTCCCTGCCGGGACACGACTCGGGCTGCCGCCGGATGCAGGGCCCATCACGGCGAAGATTCGGAACACGAAGTTCGCGTTCGCGTCGACTGCCACGGGCACGGTCGCGGTGCGCGACGCTTCCGCGCGGCTCAGCGAAGCGGATGCGGACGCCGAAGCATCGGCGCAAGCACCGACGAGTCAATCCGACGGTGAATCAGCGGCGGCTGCACCGAACGCGGCGCTCGCATTCCTCGCGGATCTCGGCTTGAAGTTCGAAGCCGGCTTGCCCGCGCTCACGTACTCCGACGCGGCGACCGACGCTGCCGGCCGGCCGATCGTGCTGCGCGACACGCGGGTGTGGGCCGAGCTCGCGCCGGGTGCGCCGCCTTCCGCGGGCGTCGCGTCGAAGATCGACGACGTCGAGCCGGGCAGCATCGACCTCACGGTCCGCGCGCTCGATTCGCTCGCGAAGCTCGCCGAACCGGGTGCACTCGATCGCGTGCGCGTCGCGCTGGATCTGCGCGCGAGCGGCGTTCCGACGGCGCTCGTCGATCTGCTCGCGCGGCAAGACGGGCTGCTCGTCGACACGCTCGGCCAGAAGCTCGAGCTGAAGGCCAAGACGGACGCGCTCAGCCTCGAGCAAGGCACGTTCGTCGTCGACATGACGTCGCCGCAAGCGTCGCTGCACGCGACGGGGCAGATGAAGGACAAGACGCTGTCGATGTCGCGCACCGATCGCGGAGTCGCGCGCTTCGGACTGACGCCGCTCGCGTCCGAGCGCGTCGTCGGCAGCCTCGTCCCGATGATGTTCAACTTGTCGAAGCCCGAGGGCGCCGAGCCGGTCGTGGTGACGCTCGACGATCTCAGCTTTCCGATGAGCGGCGACATGTCGAAGCTCGACGCGACCGTGAACTTGAATCTCGGCGAAGTCACGTATCGATTGATGCCGGGGCTCGAGTCGATGATCGGTTCTCTCGCGGGAGCGAAGACGGTGAAGTTGCCCGCGCTCGTCATCCCGATTCGACAAGGCATCGCGACGTACGACAACTTTCCGATCGTGATCGGCAGTCAGACGTGCTCGTTCTCGGGCACGTTCAGCTTGATCGACAAGTCGTTCCGCATGTCGACCGCGATTCCGTTGTCGGCGCTGGGCAAGAAGGTCAGCTCCGCGATCGAGGGCGCGCGCCAATACTTGGACCCCAATCTCCCGGTGCCGATCGAGATCCGCGGAACGTGGAAGAGTCCGAAGGTGTCGATCGGTGACGACTTCATGAAACGCGTCGTGGAGAACGCGGCGAAGGGCGGACTCGAAGATCTGCTGAAGGGACTGGGCGGCAAGAAGAAGAAAGACTGAGCGCCCGACGAGTCGGCTCAGTGATTGTTCCAGAACACCGTGAGCGCTCTGGCGTCGATGTTCGCCGAAACGAGATCCACGTCGCCGTCGCCGTCGACGTCCGCCGCAGCGAGCGACCATACACCGTCCGTGGCACCTGGTCCGCCGAGCAGGCGGGGCGTGCGATCGAACTCGCCCGCACTCAGTTGCTCGTGGATGGCGATGACCTCGTCGCTCGGATTCGCCACGGCGAGATCCAGATCCCCGTCGCCGTCGAAATCGTCGGCGACGGCTCGGGACAGACTGAAAGTCGCGAACGCCGTATCGCCGATCGTCGCGGTGCGAGTGAACACACCCGGGCTCGTCTGCGAGAAGATGGAGAAGCTGTGGCTGAACCCGTTCGTCACGACGAGATCGGAATCGCAGTCGCCATCGACGTCCGCGGCGAGAAGTCCTTTCGGCTCCCAAAAATCGAGCGTGCTGTCGGGGGTGAGCAGGAACGGCTGCGCGCCGAACTCACCCGGACTCGTTTGGAAGAAGATCGCCACGCGTCCGTTGATCGCGGCGTTGAATCCGGCCGACGCGAGATCGAGGTCACCGTCTCCGTCCAGGTCCGCGCAGAGGACGTCACCCACCTGATTCGTCACGCTCACGTTGCCGACGACGAGCGGCGGTGCGGCGAACGTCCCGGCGGCGGTTTGAAAATGGACGATCAGCGCATCCGCGGTGTGGTCCGCATGGGCGATGTCGAGATCCCGGTCTCCGTCGAGGTCACCCACGCAAACCGCGGGAATGAAGTGCTTCGGATCACCGAGGGCGACGAAGGATCCGATCACTCCCGGTGTCGTTTGGTATCCCACGACGATCCGCGCACTCGTGATGAGCACCGGCGCGCAAACAAGATCCAGATCGCTGTCCCCATCCATGTCCGCCGGCGTGATGGCGCCGCCAGTCAGTCCCAGCTGCTGAATGGGATGCGGCGGCGTCGCGAATGCGCCCGGGCTCGTCTGAGAGCACGCGATCAATCCGTTCGTCAGGAGATCGATGTCCCCATCGCCGTCCGCGTCGGCTGCCGTAACGAAATCCGGCTCGGGCACCGTCGTCGGGAACTGGAGCGTGAGAGGCGTCGATTCGAATCCGCCGCGCCGCGCGCTGAAGAAGACGCGCACGAGATCGAGACTTCCGTCTCCGTACGCGAAGTCGAGTCGTCCGTCGCCATCGAAGTCCGCCGAGATGAGACCCGTCGTCGGAGCTGTCGCGGGTTCGGGGCCGAACAGAAGCGGCTTTTCGTCGAACTCTCCCGGCGTCGTTTGAAAGAAGACGACGACCGGCTTGCCGAACCCCGAGCCGCACGCCAAGTCCGCATCTCCGTCGAGATCCCAGTCGCCAACGACGACCGGTCCCGACGAGATAGGAGTGTTCGCGACGATCGTTTGCGGCAGCTCGTCGAATACACCCGGCGCCGTCTGGAAGAACAGGCTCGGCCCGTTCGACGTCGCGAAGACGATGTCGAGGTCGCCATCTTGGTCGAGGTCGGCGGCGGCGAGCCCCGAGGGTTGTCCGAGGCTGCCGAACCCGAACGAGAGCGGCGCGGTGTCGAACCGTCCCGAGCCCGTCTGAAGATGAATGCTCAGCGAGTTGTCGTTCCCGAACGACGCGTTCGCGGTCGCGATGTCGACATCGCCGTCGCCGTCGAGGTCGGCCGCGATCACGATCGTGGGTAAGCCCTTGGCGACCGAGAGCGGCACGGATTCCAGATCGAAGTGGCCGGGTCGCGTCTGGCGGAACACGTCGAGCGACGGAGGAACCGCTCCCAGCGACACCAGATCCTCTCGCCCGTCGCGGTCGACGTCCGCTGCAACGACGGACCACGGAAGCTCATTCGCGCGAAGCGTCAGAGGAATCGTCGCGAACTCACCCGGCCGCGTCTGGAAGAAGGTCGTGAGCGTTTGGCTGTTGACGTTCGCGGAAACGAGATCCAGATCTCCGTCGCCGTCCATGTCCGCGGTCGCGATCGAGATCGGACCCGACGTCATCGTTTCGTCCCCGAGCACGATGGGCGACGCACCGAACTTGCCTGCGCTCGTCTGGAGGTAGACCAGGAGGTGCTCCGAGTTCGCGACGACGATGTCGACGTCGCCGTCGCGATCGAGATCCGCGGCGGTCATCAGGGAGGGATCGGCGAGCTCTGCCGGCAAGGGGATCGACACGGGCGGGGAGTCGAACGGCGATCGGATCTGTTTGGCGACTTCCGTCGCGGCGTCGACACCGACCTCCGCATCCATCGGGACGGCGCGGAATTGCACGGCACCGCCGGTTCGCACATCGGAGCTGTCCCAAACGATTTGGCGGCGGGGGCCCGCGGGCGAAGAGCGGTGCGCGCTCGGTGGTGCGCCCACGCGGAACCGCTGGCCCGGCGTGAGCGGCGGCGAGAACGGCACCGAGACGTGAAGCTCCTGAGCCTCGGCGTCGAATGCGTCGATCGTGCGCCGCTGCTGGACGCCTCCGCCGACCCACAGGTCCGACGCCGCACTGAGCGTGAGCAACACGAGCCCGTCGTCGCCGGCGCCCACGCTGCTCGGCGGCTCGCGCAGATCCGCGGCGATGAACTCCGCGCGCGACTCGGAGCGAGATCGCAGGTCCATCGAGACGACCTGCCACGTGCCTGCGCGCGGCTCGCTCTGTGAGACCGCCAAGAGTCGGCAGCCCGGTCGATCGACAGCCAGCGCCTCTGGGCGGCTGAACGGACGTACGAGCACGTCATCGTAGAGCCGCACGGGATGCTCGACGATCGGGGCGCGCTCCAACGTGTCGATTCGGAAGGACAGGATCCGACCCGTTCCCTGCGGCGAGCTCGAGTCGCGCTCGGCCACGAAAAAACGGTGCGCATCGAACGGATCCGCCGCGATGCCCCACGGCGTCGCGAGATCGTCGAAGATCGTGGTGAGTCGAACGCGCTGGCTCGACGCGAAGTCGACGCGTACGAGCGAGCTCCCGACGGTGACGAGCGCCGTGTCGAGCCCCACGCTCGCCACGCCGCGCACGACGCCCGCTTCCGTGGAGCCGTCGAACGCAGCGAGCAACTCGATCGTGCCGTCATCGAGCCCAACACGCTGGAGCTTCCACGATCCCGACGTGTCGGATGCGACGAGCGCGCTCTTTCCATGTCGCTCGAACGCCATCGTGCTCGGTTCGCCGGACGCGGTCGGAACGATCACGCGCGTCACGGATCCAGTGGCGAGGTCGATCTGTCGGAGGCGCCACGCGCCGGCACCGGCTCGGTCGAGCACCAGCGCTTCGAGCCCCTCGCGGGCAGGCAACGCCGAGGCCGGATGACCCAGCGGCGCGGAGCGGATCGGCGCTGGCGCACGGGACGGGCGTTGGAATTCGATCTCCCGACCCTCGAAACCGTTCACCGCAAGCAGCGAGGCGTTCGGGACGAGCGGGCGGATCGAATCCGATGCGACGCTCACGGCCCGTCCTGCGGTCCACGCCGCGTATTCGCTGCACAAGTGCAGCGTTTCGCGCTGGAGAGGATCCGCGAACGCGTCCGCGATCGCGGTGGGTGAATCGGGCAATGCGGGATAACTCTCGTCCGGTCGTTTCCACTGGAACACGACTCGCACGTCGTCGGATTCTTCGTCACGCACCGTGTACAGAATCGGGATCCCGGCGCGTTCATCGGGAGTGAGGACGAGGAGTCCCTCGCTGACCGTGACGACGGGCTCCTCGTTGTTGTCGACGTGGAACTGCGGCGTCGCCAGCGATTGTCCGGAGACGATCTCGTCGGCTGGGACGAAGCGCACGACGACGTCGCGCTCCAGATCCGTGAGATCGAAGTTCGTGTTCCAGAAGAACACGAGGTGTTCGCCGTCTGCCGGCGCCACGACGGCGTTAAACGAGAACTCGGGAGTGCGCTCACTCGCGGGGATCCCGGCGGGTCGCGCGATCCGCCAACCGGCGTCGGGCTCGTCACCGACGACGTCGAACTCGGCGCGGATCGACACCGCGTCGTCGGTCGAGTCCGCGACCGTGAACGGAACGGCCGCGATGCCGACGACTTCGACTTCCTTCGGCGCGCCGGCGGCCGTGATCTGCGGCGGATCGTTGCCGATTCCAGCGTGCGTGTTCGCGCCGGGCACGACCTCGTTCGTGCTTTGCAGACGCGCGACGACACGAGTGCCGAGGACGAACGCGCCGTCGCGCGGGAGAAGCGATTCGGACGAGAAGTGCCACCGGAAGGCGTATGGAACTCCGCTCGCGGACGCATCGAGCTGCGCCGGATTCGAGGGTGGAGTAGCGGCGCCTTCGACGGGCGCGATTTGCGAGATGCGCTGCGGCGGCGCGCCGGGCACTTCATAAAGGAGTTCGACGCTGGCGGGATCGGCTTCCGGATCGCGCAGAGTGAACTGCACGCGGCACGCTTCGGGATCGTTCGCGTGCGTCACGCTGAACGCGGAGATCGAAGGCGCGCCGTTTTCGTCGCCGCCGCTACCGCCGCCGCCGGCGACCGCCGCTGCGGTGCCCGCGCCGCAGCCGGACAGTGCGAGCGCCGAGCCGATGAGGAACGCTGGGTATACCGACGCCGGGATTCGTCTCGTGAGCATGGGGGGGGCGAGACCTAAATTCTATCCGTGCCACGCCAGGAACGGCCGGAGCTCGTGCGCACGAACAGCGAATTGCGATTCGTGCGTACGGAGAGTCTCGCACGCTCGACGACTCGGTCGTCAAAGCGCGACGGTGCGCCCGAGCTTCTCCGACACGACCTCCGCGACGCGCGCGTACAGATCGTGACCGTCGCGGTCGTCGACCCAGGTCTGCTTCTGCGCGTCCCAGTTGTAGTGCCACGCGCGCGCGCCCGCAGCGAACCACATCTGGTCAGTCGCGGTCTGACGGTTCAGCACGTACCGCCGTTTGTCCGCGAACTCGAGTGTGACGACGCCGTCGCTCGTCGCGTAGTCGAGCTCGTCGGGATCGAACGGTTCGAGCCAGCGCGCGACGCGCTCGAGGCACTCGTCAGCACGGCGCAGGAATTCGCGGCTGTCCACGCGGGAGAGGATAGCGCGGTGGCGCGTCCTGACCGCGTGCTAGAAGACCGTCAGCTCGGCGATCCGAGATTTCGCGACACCGCCCGGTGCCGCGGGATCGTTGACGAGCCACTGCGCTTGGATGACCTGGCCCGAGCCTGACAGCCACGGCGGCAGCGTGAGGTGGTACGTCTGGTACCCCTCGCCGGGGCCCGAGCCGTTCAAGACCATATGAACCGACTTCAGCGTCGGTCTTGTCGGGGAGTGAGCGCCGCCGCCCAAGCCTGCGGCGTTCGGCAGCGAGATGACCAGGCGCGCGCTCGCGCCACCGAGTCCCGACGCGATGCCGAGCTTCAGCCCCGGGACGCCCGCCGCAGGAGGCGAGCGCGCGATGATCACCGGCGCGAAGCCGCCCGAGCCGACGACGCTCGTGCCGACCAGCGCCGGATTGGGAACCGGGTTCTCCGACGCGAGGAGCGGCCGATCGAACGGCGGCAGCTCGTTCGCGACGCGCGCATCGGTCAAACCGCCCGTGATGAAGGCCACGATCTGATTGCGCTGCTGCTGGTTCAATCCCAGCGGCACGATCAACGGATCTTGGTTGTCGGCGACGTTCCCGCCGCCGTTGTAGAAGTTGAGCACCAGGTTCAGATCCGTGAGTCCGCCCGGATGGAACAGTCGGTCTCGAAGGCCAGCGTTGCGCAGGCTCGGAACTTTGAACTTGCCGCGGTCCGCCGGATCGCCGGTCACGCTCTGCCGCCCGATGTCTTCCGCGACGGGACGGATGCCGATGTTGCGGAACGTGCCGTCGGAGAACAGGGGTGGGATGTGGCACGCCGAGCATTGGCCCAGGCCGTTGAAGAGCACGAGGCCCTGCTGTTGGAACGGCGAGAGCGCGTT
>JANLUN010000121.1:0-1244 GCA_031363505.1 Planctomycetota bacterium
GCCAAATCCGCCCACCTCAATTGCTGCGTCCGCCTCGAATCCACGAGGATCGAATCAAACGCCACCTTCCGAAACCGATTCTGCTCGACGAGCAGCTCGACCATCAGCTCCAAGTTCCACCGATGCCCCCCCGTCGGCACACCATCCGTCAGCGCGACGATCGTGTCGACATCCGGATCGAGCAACGCGAGCTGTACCGCGTCGAAATAGTTGCCGCGTCCACTCTGATGGCAGCGTTCGAACGAGTCGATCGCCTTCTTCACATTGGCCGGCGTGCTCGGCACGAGCCTCCTCTCCCACGGAATCGGCTGAGTCGTGTACGGGATCACATTGAACGACGTGCCCGGCGGCAGCGCCTGCAACGCCGCACGCAGCTGTTCGTCGACGATCTCCTTGCGCGTCTTGTCGCCGACCTTCGACGTCCACACCGACCCGGACAGATCGATCAGGAAGCACACGCGATCCGAGATCAGGTTGAGCCCCGCGAAGCCAACTTGGGTGTCACCGAGCGCTACCGAAGCCGTCTCACTCCCGCCGCCGGTCGTCCATCGACCCTGAACCGTCCCCGCCCACGCCTCCCACGCCGCTCGATCGAAGCCGTGCTTCAACCCCGAGCGTCGCTGCAAGTAATCGAGGATCTGCCAGCGTAAGCGCGATCGCTTCTCGATCTCCATCCATCGCACCAGCGACAGGATCGACTCGCGCGTCGACAACTGCTGCAAGTTCTCGATCGCCGCCGCGCGCACGGCTGGCTGCGGATCGTCGAGCATCTGCTGCGCGACCGACAGACACTCCTGTTCGATCCATCCGCGGCTCGCAACGACGGCGGCGGAACGCAACGTGCACTCGCGATCTTTCATCGCGTCCCGCACGAGCGGTTCCGCCGTGAAGTAGTCGAGCCCTGACAACGTGACGAGCGCCGCTCCGCGCAGGCCCGGATCCACGGGACACTCGTAGAGGTCCACGACGGCTTTGGTGAGCTTCTTCCGATCGCCTCCCAGATGCTTCGCAGCGAGTAGGCGATCGATCGACCACAAGAGTGTGCGCGAGACATCCGGCGATCGCGGCGACAGCTCCCGTGCGATCTGCAAGCCGTCGATCTCGATCGACATGCGGCCGAATGTCTCCGCCACTCGCAGCCGCACCCACGCATCCTGCGCACCGAGTCCACGTCGTCCGAGCAGCTCGTCCACGAGCGCTGGATCCTTCACGGCGCCGAGCGCCATCTGCGCCTCGTCCGCGAC
>JANLUN010000141.1:0-2421 GCA_031363505.1 Planctomycetota bacterium
CAGCAAGGCCAAGAAGGCGGCGGAGCTCGGCGTGACGGTGCTCCTCGAGCCGGAGTTCTTGAAGCAGATCGGCCGTGATTAGCCCCCCCCAGACGCCCTGCCGAAGGGGCTAGTCATGCGGCGTGGGCGAGACGTCCGATAAGATCCCGGCGCGCCACCCCCGGACGCGTCGCTCGGACTGATCTCGCGGATCTGTATGCAAGACGAGAAGAATCAAGACATCCCGGGTCCGGCGCGCGAGCCTGCCTTGGGTTTCGAGCTGCCGGCCGGTTTCGAAGACACGCGCACGGCGAGCTTGATCGCGCGCGCCCAAGCCGGCGACGCCGATGCGCTCAACCAATTGTTCGCGCGCTACCACCAGCTCGTCGTCGAAGTGGCGCGGCGCAAGATCGGTCCGCGTCTGCGGATCAAGGAAGAGCCCGACGACCTCGCGCAGACGACGTTCCGTGAAGCGACGCGCGACTTCGCCAACTACGAGTACCGCGGCGAAGGTTCGCTCGTGCGCTGGCTGATGCAGATCCTCCAGAACAAGATCCGCGACAAGGCCGAGTTCTACTCCGCGACGAAGCGCGATCTCTCGCGCGAGCGTGGAATGGACGCGCCGCCTACGGCCGATGGCGATTCGATGCCGTCGTTCGAGCCCTCGAGCCCGGACTTGTCGGTGACGACGCAGGTGCAGCGCGGCGAGGACTACGAGCACTTGCGCGTTGCGCTCGCGGAGCTCTCACCGGAGCACCGCCAGGCGATCACGCTCGTGTTCTTCCAAGGCATGCAGCTGCGCGACGCCGGCAAGCTGATGGGCGGCAAGACCGAAGACGCGGTGCGCATGATGTTGCGCCGGGCCGAATCGCGGTTGAGCGAGATCCTGAAGAAGTCGATCGGCAAGAACTACCGCGGTTGAGCGGAGCGCGCGGCGGCGAGATCGTTGGGCGGGACCGCCGCGGGATCAGGTTGCGTTCCGTTCGGAACCGCTGCGTGTCAGCGGGGTCGCTGCGGCCCCATCGCCACTTGCCGGCTCCGCGCTCGGCCGCTAGCATCTGCGCCCCCAATCGACGGGGCGCGGGCGACTAACTCAATTGGCAGAGTGCCATGTTCACAGCGTGGAAGTTGCTGGTTCGAATCCAGTGTCGCCCACCACTCCGCGGTAGGGCCTCGCGCGCGAACGGGAGTTCAGTTCGAGATCCGTCGATCTGAGACCGGATCGCGGCGTCGAGACAGCGATCCGAGTCGGCAAGGTGCGCTCCCCCGGTCAAAGCGAGCGAACCGCGAGCGCTCGATCGCTCAGGGACCGACGCCGCGCTGACGTGCCACCATCCTGCCGACGGCGACGAGGATGGCGCGTCGGGCGACGCGGGATTCTGAAGCCGAGATCTCCGGACGCCGTCACGTTCTGCGCGAGCACGTCGCCGCTGTCAGCGCGATCGTCGCTCCAAGCGAGAAACGACTGCCCGCTCGTGCTCCTGGCCACCGCGAGCCGCGACTTGCTGCTCGCGGCCCCGGCGACCACGAACGCCGAGATGTCGACCGCGCCGGCGGCATTGAAGTGCGCTCCGAAGAGTTGCGCCGCGCCGAATCCACCCGCGGACCAGAACACGAACGCGCCGGAACCGGAGACTTGACCGCGGACCAGGCCGATCTCGGTACTACCGAGCGGAAGAAATGCGACGCCCTCGGTTCCCCATAGACGACTGCCGCTGACGTCGAACTTCTGCGCGTACAAGCCGAACTGGCTCTGCAGCGAGTTCTGCTCCACCCAGAAGAGGAACGTGCTGCCGGATCCCGCGTCGAACGTGACCGACGGGCTGACGCGGATCCGCGTTGCGTCCGTCGAAGCGGCGGAGCCGTTGTGCGGGAATGCTTCCGTACCGTTCGAGAGCACGCGCTGCGCGTAGCTCTGCAGCGGTGAGACGCCGTACCAGCTGAAGACTGCGCCGCCGCTTCCATCAGGAACGAAGCTCGGGAAGTTGCCGATCTGCAGTGAGCCGCCGTCGAATACGGCGACAGGGCTCGCGCCCCACAGCGCGTTGCCCGCGGCATCGAACTTTTGCGCCTTCAGATGGCGCGGCGAGCTGAACCCGCCGGTCTGGTGCACGATCGAGAGGATCACGTCGGTGCCGGCGTCGTGCAGATCGCCCACGGAGTAGTCGCCCGTCGCCGGCGTAAGCGTGATGCCCGCGCCCCACAGCGCGATCCCGTTCGCGTCGAGCTTCTGCATGCGCACCGTCGCGGCCTGCTTCCATGCGACCACCGCGCCGCCGTCGCTCGTGCCGGCGATCTTCGGCGCGGCGACAAAGTCGGCGGTGTTCGTGAGCAGCACGCTGTTCGCGCCCCACAAGAGCACGCCGGCGGGCGAGACCTTCGCCGCTCCGATCTGCGTGCCGCCTTGGCTGTCGTCGCGGTTCGCGATCAGCGCATTGCCGG
>JANLUN010000176.1:0-2668 GCA_031363505.1 Planctomycetota bacterium
TCGAGGAAGTTGTCCTCGACCTTCAGGAAGCGCGCTTGGATGTCCACCATGATCCCGGTGGCTTCGCGCAGGTCGTCGAGGAGCTTCTGGATCTGATCGTGAACTTCCGGCGTCTGGTGCACGACCATGTTGCCGGTCTCGGTGATCTTGAGGCTGTTCTGCGGGTCGGCTTCCCAGGAGCCGGGCGCGACGTTGTTGCGGATCAGCGTGTCGAGCGCGTCGGCTGTGACGACGTTCGACTCGCGCACGGTCTTCTCCTCTTCCGTGAGCTGCACGCCGCCCGAGGGGGCCACGTTCATCTCGCGGCCGGGGAAGTCCGGGATAGGGTGGATCAGGTCGCGCACTTCGTACGTGCGGAGCACTTGACCGCCTTTGAGTTCGTCCTTGGTGACGAACTTCACGACACCGTCCTCGATCTTCCAACGCAGGCTCTCAGAGGTCTCCGAGATCATGTCGAGCACCTTGCGCACACTGCGCGGAGGCAGCTGGAGCTTGATGCTCTTCTGCTCCTCGTCGAGCTCGCTGCGCACCTTCGGGCTGAGCATGAAGTTCACGCCGGTCAGGCTCTGCAGGAACGACGCGATCTCCTCGAGCGGCGAGCCGGCGCCGTCCGCGCCGCCGAAGTTGGGCGCGAACGTCACGGCGTCGAGGCGCGCGAGCACGAGCTCCTTGTCCTCGCCCGCCATCGAGTCGAGCTTGCTGAACTCGAGCGGAGCTCGGCCGGCGACCTCGTTCCAACGCTTCAAGTCGTCGAAGACGAGCGTGTCGGTCTGCGGCACGTTCATCGTGTCGAGCTCCTCGAACGTGCGCACCCACTGCTCGCGGTAGTTCTCGCGGTTCACTTCCGCGGTGCGGTAGTGGCGCGCGTCGCGCGCGGTCTGTCGCAGGGCGAGAGCCGCCTCGTTGTTGCGGTCGTCGAGCAGGATCTGCGACGTCAGCGCTTCCGCGCGTGCGTAGTCTTCATTGAGGAACGCGGAGTTGGCCTCGCTGAACAGCGTGCGCAGCCGGTTCTCGCGGTACGTCCGTTCCTCACGCTCACGCGCTTCCTTGGCCGAGGCCGCGGCGGCTCGCGCCGTCTCATCCGCGACGCGCGCCGCTTCGTCGTAGGCCGCGATCGCGCCCGCCAGCTTGCCCGCCACGATCCGCTCGTCGAGCGAATCGGACGTGATCAGCGGGTGGTAGCGCAGGATCAGCTCGGCTTGGCGGTAGTGCTCGATCGCTTCGCCGTACTGGCTGCCGCGCATCGCGAGATCACCCTTTTGCGCGGCGTCTTCCGCGGCCAGGCGCGCCTGCGCGCGGCGCACGATTTCCTGCTCGGTCACGTCCTGGATGAACGTCGCGGCGTCTTGGTAGGCCGATCCCATCAGGGACTCGACGCGGCGCAGCTTTTGGCGCGCGGCGTCGCTCGACGGCTGGATTTCGAGCGCGGATGCGTAGGACTTCAGCGCGCCCGGCAGGTCGGCCTGCTCGAGGAGCACGTCGCCCTGCCGGATGTATTCGCCCGCGAGGAAACTCTGCTGCTCGGTGCGCCGTGTCAGGCGCGCGGCATCCTCGCTGATCTGGCCCTCTTGATGCGCCGCCGCGGCCGCCGGGGATTCCCCAGCTGCTTGGGCAGGCGCGCCGGGCGCACCCGCGTCGCTAGCCGATTGGGCGGCGTTCGGTTCCGCCGTGCGCGTGTTGGGACCACTCGATTTGCAAGAGCAGGGGAGCGCCGCGATGAGCGGCACGAGGAGCAACCTCAAGCGCATGGGTTGGGAGACCTTCCGTGGAGTCGACGGCTATTGGACCGCTTCGCACTCAGCCGGTTGTCCGGCGAAGTCTCGGCGGTTGCGCTCGCGGCAGCCCACAACGATGACCCGATGTCGGGTTCGACGAATTCGAGAGCGATACCAGCCGGCATCGGGGGGGCAGATGCGTCGCAGCCAAGGGATGGGGATTGACGTCGGGGGCTCAGCCTTCGCGTTCGAGCGCCGATCATGAGCACATGTCCGAAGGTCGCGCCTTCGATGGTGCTCGTGTTTGGCGTCGGTCGAGACGGTTGAGGTCGCTCTCTCACCGGTCGAAGTGCATCACCGCAAACTCGAGCTCGTGGGGACTACATCGCGGCGCGCGCGAAGCAACGGGGGACTCGCTCACACACGCCGCTCGCGGCTCGTGTGACGACGACCAAGAACCCATTTTGGAACCCACGAACCCTCGGCAATCACACCCAGGGGTCGGCAGAGCGGCCGAGGAGGATACCGGTGGTTTTGCGGATGGTCAACGCCACGCGGCACTCTCGACGACCTCCCGTGAGCGACACTCACGGGATGGCGCGGCCTATCCGCGCGTCGCTCCGCGGTTACGGATCGCTCGGCGGCTTGCCGGGCGAGTGCGACGGGTCCGATTCGCGCGCCAGACCGATCTCCTTCATCACGAGCTGGATGTCCTTCCAGCATTCCTTCTTCTCCCCGGGGCTGCGCAGCAGGTACGCGGGGTGGAACGTGGGGATGACCTTACGACCGCCGCGTTCATGGACGCGACCGCGCATCGCGCCCATGGAGGCCACGATCTGGAGGACGTGCATCGCGGCGTGGCGGCCCAGCGGCACGATCACTTTCGGATCCGTCAGCGCGATCTGGCGGTCGAGCCACGGCGTGCACGTCTCCTTTTCAGGCGCCGTCGGCTC
>JANLUN010000192.1:0-5740 GCA_031363505.1 Planctomycetota bacterium
TCATGGAGCTCCTGCAACCGGGGCCGATCGTGCTCGCGGGCGCGTCGTACGGTGCGATTCAATGCGGCGTGCAGATGCTCCGCGCGCCGCTGCCCGTCGTCGGACTGATCGGCTACTACCTGATCCCCGACGTGCGCTCGACCGGCGGCGTGGATGCGATGCACTGGTCCGCACTGCCGGGGCTCTTCGGCACGACGACGCAAGCGGCGTGGAACGCCGTGCCCGTGACCAAGAAGCGCGAAGCATCGTTCCGTTGGTACATCGATCGCGGACAGATCGCGAACGCGCGGCCGATCTACGCGATCTTCGAGCGCATCGGAGACCACGTCAGACCCTACGGTGATCCGGCGCGACCCGGCTCCAAGATCCACGATGGCGCGCAGCTCGGAGCGCTCGTTCAATCGCTGGACGCCGCCGGCATCCCGAACGAATCCGATTTGCTCCCCACCCAAGGCGCGTGGGAAACGGCCGAGTTCGGCGATCCGCTTTCCGCGCGCGTCGAGTCGTGGATGATCGATCTCCTCTGATCGGCGCTCACGCGCCCCGTCCTTCGCTCCCTCTCCTTCCCTCTGCTCTCGATCGGCAAGGAACCCATGCGCTCACTGCAATTCCTGCTCAGCGTGGTCCTCGTGTGCTCGTGCGCGACTCCTCCGGTGCAACAACGCGCGGGCGTCCTCGACTACTTGTTCCCGGTTGGAACGGCCGCGCTACCGCCGACGGATATTCAGCTCGTTCCGCCGTTGCGCGTCGGGATCGCGTTCGCTCCCAACACGGATCCGCATTTCCAATCGATCGGTCTCGACGAGAGTCGCAAGCGGCTGCTGCTCGAGCGCATCGTCGCGGCCTTCAAGAACATCGAGGAAGTCGAGAAGATCGAGATCATCCCGGCGAGCTACCTCAAAGCGGGCGGCGGCTTCGAAAACGTCGATCAGATCCGCGGTCTGCTCGGCATCGACCTCATCGCCTTGCTCTCGTACGAGCAGACGCAGTTCGGGGAGTTCAACAAGGCCTCCCTCGCGTACTTGACGCTCGTCGCCGCATATTTCGTGGAGGGCAATCAGAACGAGACGCACACATTCGTCGACACATCCGTCTTCGACATCGCGTCGCGAGCGCTGCTCTTCAACGCGTCCGGCCGAAGCCGCGTCGAGAACACGTCGACCGCGCTCGAAGTGCTCGAGGCGCAGCGCGCAGACAGCGCCGCCGGATTCGAGCGTGCCGTCGACGCGATGATCACTGAGCTTCACGCGTCGCTGGCGGCGTTTCGCGAGCAAGCGGCCACGGGCACCGTCCACGGTGCGGGGACGCCGGGGCTCGCGGTCGATCGCGGCCAGGGGGCGGCCGGGCACGGCGGCACGGGAGCCGGCGCGGCCGGCCCGCTCGAGCTGACGGCGGCCCTCGCTCTCGCTGCCGCGTGCGTCGTTCGTCGGCGACGCGCTGCGTGAACGTTCCTCGAGCGACGCGCGCGTGGCCAGTGCTGACCATCGTCCTCGTCGCCGTGAGCTCCGCGCTCGAGTTCGCACCGGCCCTCACGGCGGCGCTGCGGTTCGAGCGTGAAGCGCTGCAGTCCGGCGAGCTTTGGCGCTTTCTCAGCGGACACCTCGTGCATGATTCAAGTCGGCTCGCCGTGATCGATCTCGCGGTGCTGCTCGTGCTGGGAGCGTGGTGGGAGTTGCGTTCGCGGGCAGCGTTTGTCGCGATCGTGCTCGTCAGCGCGGTGGCCGCGTCCACGGCGGTGCTCACGCTGACGGACTTGTCGGCCTACGTCGGCTCGTCGGCGATCAGCTCCGGCTTGTTCGCCGCGGCCGCGATCGAACTCGGCCTCGAGCGCGGCGGTGTCCGTCGCGCGGTGTGCGGACTCGCGCTGCTCCTCTTCGCGATCAAGTGCATCGCCGAGGTGCGCGGCGCCTCGTACTTCGCGGTGCTCCCCGAGGGCACCCGCGTCTGTGCGATTGCCCACGCCCTGGGCGGCGCAGGAGGCGCGCTCGTCGCGCTCGTGCGGTCGGCGACGTCGCAGCGCGCGAACCTCAGCGATCGATCGAGCGCGCGGGCCGGACGCCGATGCTGTTGACGCGCAATCCCGGGGAGTAACCGGTTCGGTTCGTGGAGCGCGCGGCCGCAGCCGAGTAGTTGAAGCTGCCGCCGCGCACGACGCGCGTCGTGGAGTCCAAGATGCTCCGTTCGCCGTCGCCTTCACGCACGCCGAGCGTATAACTGCCCAGCCAATCGCGACACCACTCCCACACGTTTCCGTGCACGTTGTGCAGGCCGAACGGGTTGGCGCGGTAGGCGTCGACCGGTGCGTGCGCGGCGTAGCCGTCGTCGAAACCGTCGAGCGGCGAGCTCTCCTGCCACACGAGGCCCGCTCCCGCGACCGACGCATCCGGGAGGTTCGCGGCGCCCTGCAACGACTCGACGGTCGAGCCGGTCCACCACGGTGTCGACGTGCCGGCGCGACACGCGTGCTCCCACTGCGCCTCCGTCGGCATCACTAGGGAGAGACGCTGCAGCGCGCGCTCGCAATCGACCCAACTGACTTGCTCCACCGGGTGGATCATCGTGTGGTACTGATGCCCGAGCGGCGTGCCTGCTTCGAAGTTGCTCGGGTTCTCTCCGCTGATGCGCTGCCACTGGCGCTGCGTCATTTCGAACTTCGAGAGGAAGAACGGCGCGAGCGAGATTCGTCGCACGGGTGCTTCGTTCGCGTGCGCGGCGGGATCGTACGCCTCGGCGTCCGCGTTCGACGCCTGCGCACCCATCGTGAACTCGCCGCCTGGGATCAACACGAAGATGAGGCCGGAAGTCGTGCGCATCCGCAACCGCTTGTCGCCCGGCGCGCGCCTGGGAATATCGCCGCTCAAGAGATGCGCGAACTCCCACAATCCCGACTGCGGATCGCGCCCGATCGGCAGCAGTCCCGGCTGCGGGCGCAGCGCGAGTCCTGCGTAGGACGGGCACTCCGCGGCATCCGAGATCGAGGCCAGCGCTTCGTTCCATGCGCGCTGTGCGTCGCTGCCGGTGGTGCTGCGCTCGAACAGCGTGCGCGCAAACTCGAGTCGAGGCTCGATGCCGAGGCCGTGACCGGGCGACGAACCGCGGATCAGCCCATTCTCCGGATCGAGCAGCGTCTCGAGGTCGGCGACGAGACGCTCGAGTTGGTTGTGCCACCAACGGTCCTCCGTGCTCGTGAACGACCAGAATCTGCGGCTCGAAAGCGCTTGGCTCCCGGCCTCGAAACTGGATTCCTTGATCGAGCGGAAGGTCGTGACGGGAACCTCCGGGCCGACCACATCGAGCGCGAAGTCGTCGGCCCACAACGTTCCGGCCCCGAACAGCGTCATCCCGAGCGTGATGCGATTGGCGCTCTTCGGAACGTCGTGGACGACCGAGTAGTACGTCCAGTCGGTGTCGCCCGTGATCGGACGGCCGTACATGTTGTCCATCGCGAGCATCCCCAGGTCGTTCTCGACGCGCATGGCGATGCCCGCTCCGTTCGTCGCGGCGCTCGTCTTGACCCAGCCCGACAGTCGGAGCCTTTGTCCGCGGAAACGACTCGCGCCGATGACCTGCACGAGCATCGCTTCGGGTTCGCTGCTATCCCGCAGCGTTGGAAGTTGGATACGAGCGCTCGCTCGGCCCGCGTGTCGAACGTCGCCATCGATCGCGACCGTCCCGCCGACGCGGCGCGTGCGGTCCTCCCAACCGGCCGGGACGCCATCCTGTCCGATCCCCTCGTCGAATCCTGGATTGGCGATCGTCGATTGCAGAAGGGCTGCATCCTCGAGCTTCGATCCCGCCCACGGCGACCAATTCGAGCTGCGCGTGCCCTTGTATTGACCGGCGAATCGGCGGCCGTCGGCCGCGAGGTCGAACCACCCGGTCCCCTCCGATGTCGGCTCCTTGTACTTGAACTCGAGTCGCCGACCTTCGACGCGGCCTTCCAGGCCGCACGCCAGTCCGCCGCGCATGTAGACACCGAACACGCGATCGCCGGCGGAGCGCAGACTGAGCGATCCCAATCCGGTCGACCAAGTGCCACCGAAGATCGCTCCCGCGGACGTGGCCGAATCATCGTCGACCGGTCCCGACGCGACCGCGCGCTCGCGCAGCTCGGCGAGCCGCGCCCGATGCCCATCGAGCCCCTCCGTGAGCGCATGCGCGCGCGCGAGCCACGCTTCGTACGCGGGGATGCGCGATGGTTCGACGGGCCACAAGAGATCGGCCTCGTTCACGAGATCCTGAAGATCTTGGATCGCGGAGAGGCGCAGCACGTCCTCGGCCTTGCGCCGCGCGAGGGCCTCGTTCTCCTTCGCGCGCGCTTCGTTCGCGACGGCGACTTCGCGCGCGGCCGCGAGCTCGACGTTTTTCTGCACCGCGTCGCGCGTCCTCCCGGCTTGGACGTACAGCACGCCCGCGAGGCCGACGAGCGCGATCAAGAGCGTGGCGGCGCTGACGATCGCGAGCGCCCTGTTGCGCGCGATCCACTTGCGCAGCTCCGCGATCGCGCCTTTTGCGTGCGCTGCCACGACGCGATTCTCGAGGAACGCGCGCAGATCCTCGGCCATCGCCAGGGTGTCGGGATAGCGCGCGTTCGCGTCGCGGTGCATCGCCTTCTCGGTGATCGCGACGAGCTCCTCGGGAAGAGACGCGTCGATCTCGAGCAAGCGCTTCGGCGGGCCTTGCAGCACCATCGCGAGCACGGTGTGGCTCGAGAGCTTGGCGCCGGTCGCGACGTACGGCATCTCGCCCGACAGGAGCTCGTAGAGCAGCGCTCCCACCGCGTACACGTCGGAGCGCGGACCGAGCTCCGCGATGCGGCCTTGCGCCTGCTCCGGCGACATGTAGCAGGGCGTGCCGACGACGTCGCCGTCCATCGTGACGAGCGGGGAGTCCGAGGACTCCTCGCGTTCGCGCCGCCGCTCGGTGCGGATCGATCGCGCACCTTCGATCTCGCTGCGCAGGCGAACGTCGTGGCTGTCCTTGCGTCCGACCGAGCGCGCCAGACCCCAGTCCATGACGTACACCTCGCCGAACTCCCCCACCATGATGTTGGCGGGCTTGATGTCGCGGTGGATGACGCCCTTCGAGTGCGCGTACGCGACGGCCTCGCAGACTTTCAGGATCACGCTGAGCGCGCGCGTGCGATTCCAGCCGTCGCGCTCTTCTCGGACGAGCGTCAGGACCTCGCGCAGCTCGCGGCCCTTGACGAGCTTCATCGTGAAGTAGAGCCGTCCCTCGGCGTCGATCCCGAGTTCGTGGACCGGCACGATCCCGGGGTGGTCGAGCTGACCCGTGATCTGCGCCTCCTCGAGGAAGCGCGCGAGATAGCGCCCTTGCGACGACGTCAGGTGATCGGGATCGCGCGAGTCGGCGCCGCCCAGCACGACCTTCATGGCGAGATCGCGACCGAGATCGCCGTCGTGCACGCGCAGGATCGCGCCCATGCCGCCGCGCGCGACTTCGCTCTCGACGCGGTAGCGCGTGCCGTGCACGGTCGCGCTCGCAAGGCGCCTCAAGAGCTCGCTCGACGGCCCGGAGGCGGGATGGGAATCGCCGTCGGCCGGCGTGGGCGACTTCGAACGAACCGGTGGATCGAACTCGGACATGGTGCGCAGCGCGGCGGATTGTTGCCGCGTCGCTCCCTTCGCACAAGCAAGCGCGGCATTCGACCGCGGCGCACTGTCGTCGTCTGCGGCAGCGGACGGCCTGCGTCGGGCGAGCTACTTGCCGTCGTCGGCTT
>JANLUN010000215.1:0-1776 GCA_031363505.1 Planctomycetota bacterium
GTCGTCTTCGGCGGCGACGGGTGGCTCGACTTCCGGGCGCAATCGCGTCGTCCACAGCGCGCGCGTCTCGTCGCGGAAGAGCGCGGTCACTCCGTCCGGGGTCGCGATCGGTCCGTGCACGGGCGGTGATTTCATCGCCCACGGACCTTCGAGCAGACCCGAGGCCGCCTCGACGATCCACGCTTCACCATCTTCGGTGAGGACCAGCAGGAAGCCCTGCTTCTTGGGCAAGAACACCGGCGCGCGCGCGACGCCGCCGAGCGAGGGCAGCTTGTGCTGCCAGGCCGGCGTGCCGGCCTTCGAGAGGCGCGCGATCTGTCCGGATCGATCGCACACGACGTGATCGTCGCCGACGGCGACGGGCAGCGCCTCGACGCGACCCTGCGACGGCCACGCGCGCTCGGCGCGGCGGGAGAAGTACAGCAGTCGATCGCGGGGCTCGTCGACTTCGAGTTTGAGCGGATCGTGTCCCTCGAGCTCGAGCGTCATCGAGATGTGCTCGCCCGCGCTGCTCTCCAGCTGGAACGGCGTCACGTGCACCGAGCCGTCCTCGAGCCGTGCGCGCGCGCCCGGAGGGAACGTCGTCACGCGCCAGGGAAGCAGATAGTCGTTGGCGCGGTCGACGCGCTCGTTCAAGAGTTCGCGCGCCTTGTCGTGCTGGCCGCCGAGAGCGAGATCGCGCGCTTGCACGAGCGCGTCGTGCTTCACCTCGATCGCCTTCATCTCCTTCGCGAGCGCGGGCAGGTCCTTCAACTTGCCGGACTCGTCGCTCTCGATGAGCTGCTTGTAGAGCACGAGCGCGCGCGTGTAGTCGCGCGCCTGCGCGTGCGCGCGCGCCGCGCCCAGGATCTGGTCCTGACGCGCGAGGTTGTCTTGCTTCAATTGCTTGACACGCGTTTGTGCCCGCTGGTCTTGGCGTTGCTCGATCAGTTGAGCGAGCTCCGCGAGGCGCACGTCGAAGGCCTTGACGTCGGGTTTCTCGATGTGGGCGACGAGATGGTGGCGCAGCTCGGCGATCAGGCCGACGACGCGCTGCTCGTCGTTCATCTGCTCGGCCGTTACGAGCACCTGCGTCCCGATGTCGCCGATCCGTTTGCCGAGGCGCGCGCCGAGGCCGTTGAAGAGGTCCGACACGAGCGGCCACGGTTCTTTCGACACCGTCGCGTCGGGCGGCGGCGGCAGTTCGAGCGCGCGCCGGAGTCCGAGCACGGGGTCGCCGAGCGTCGCTTCGACCTGCGCTTCGCGATAACGGTCGGTCCAGCTCGTGCGAACGGCGTGCTCCTCGCTGTCGACGCGTTCTTCGAGCGAGGCCTTCATGGTCCGGATGCGATCGGGCATCTCGCCCGGGAAGTGCTGCGTCAGGACCGCCAGTGCGACGCGCGGTTCCGCGAGATGGCTCGTGATCTCGGAGATGATGCGTTCCTGGCGGCGGTGCGCGCCGATCTGCACCCACGCTCCGATCGAGAGCGCGAGCACGACGGCCATCGTTACGAACGAGTTCTTGCGCGTGAGCGTCTTCTGCACGAGCCGCGCACGCGCCTTGGCGAGCAGGCGGCGCGCGTCGCGGTTCGACGGACTCGCGGCGATGACGGCGCGCAGCGGGCCGAGCGCGCGGTCGGCCTGACCCGAGGCGACGAACGTGCGCGCCGCTTCGACGATCCACGGCGTGCCTTCCTCGACCATGCCCACCGCGAGCATCTCGCCCCCGACTTCGAGTCGCGCGGCGGTGGACTCGGGCATCCGCGCGGCCGCGACGCGCAGGATCGATGCGGCGCG
>JANLUN010000216.1:0-3696 GCA_031363505.1 Planctomycetota bacterium
CCCGGTTGCAGGATGCCCGCGTTCGCGAGCAGCACCGGCGCGATGATCCACGAGAGCGTGAGCCCGATCGCCATGTTCACGCAGATGCGGAGCCCGATGATGATCCCGGAACCGAGGTTGAGCAGGCTCAGCGAGAACCCGACTCCGGTCACGCCGGAGAACGCATTCAGGTGGAGCGGAATCTCCTCCATGATGAAGTGGCGCAACGTGCCGAACGCGAGCAATCCCGACGCAACGAGCCCGCCGATCATCGCGCGCGCGGCGCGCACGGCGCTGGGCCCGCGAGCATCGAGCACGAGCAGCGTCTCGCCTGCGGCGAAGCCGTCGGCGTACGGCAGCTTCTCGTCGACGACGAAGTGACGGCGCAACGGAACGGCGAGCAGCACGCCCAAGACGCCGGCGGTCGTGAGCCACAGGAACGTCTGCATCTTCGTGAGCCGCAAGTCGACGCCGACCGACGGATCGGCTGAAAGCATGTCGAACGCCGCGAGCACCGTGCACAAGAACGCGGTCTGACCCGCGATCATCCCCGCGGCTTGCGCGAGGTTGCTCTCGCGTTTGATGCTCACGCCGCGACTCACGACGCTCAGCGCCATCCACCCGAAGAACGCCGACACGACGGCGATGTTCGGGCCGAAGCCGAGCTTCAGGACGACGTACGGGTACGACGCGCCGATGAGGACCGCGACGAGCAGCGCGACGACGATGGCGCGCAGAGTGAGCTCGCGCTCGGGCCGAACGTTTCCTGCCGCGTGCGCGCGCGCCGCTTCGCTTTCGCTCATCGCGGCTACGCTAGCATCCGGTTGCGGGGGGAGTCTCGCCGCGATCCGCGCGCGCTCAGCTCAAGTGGCCCATCCGCCCGCTCTGGTAGTCCTTGATCGCTTGGTAGATCTCTGCGCCCGTGTTCATCACGAACGGGCCTTGCGCGACGATCGGTTCGCCGAGCGGCTCGCCGCTGAGCATCAAGAGCTTCGTCGCGGTCGCGGCGTGGATCGACACGTGCTCGCCGTGCGCGTCGAGGAGCACCATCTCGGCGTCGTCCAGCTCGCGCGACTTGTTGACGGTCGCACGACCTTCGAGCACGAGGACCACCGCGTTGTGGCCGCGGGGAAGGTCGAACTCAGCGCCCTTGCCGGCCGCGATCCGCACGTCCCAGACGTTCATCGGCGTGAACGTCTCGGCCGGTCCGCGTGCGTCGCGGAATTGACCCGCGATCACGCGGACCACGCCGTCGCCGCGGTCACCCCCGTCGCCCCCGTCGCCCCCGTCAATCGGCACTTCGGGGATCTGCGAGCTCTCGATCCCTTGGTAGCGAGGCGGGGACATCTTGTGCTTCGCCGGGAGATTGACCCACAGCTGGATCATCTGGAGCGTGCCGCCTTCCTTGGCGAAGCTCGCTTCGTGAAGCTCCTCGTGCACGATGCCCGACGCGGCGGTCATCCACTGGACGTCCCCGGGCCCGATCACCCCGGAGTTGCCGGCCGAGTCGCGGTGCGCGATCCGTCCCCGGTAGACGATCGTCACCGTCTCGAAGCCTCGATGCGGGTGTTCCCCTACGCCGCGAGGGGGATTGCGGGGCGCGTACTGGGTCGGGCCGGCGTAATCGAGCAGGAAAAACGGGCTGATGCGCTCGCCCAGCTCATTCGACGGGAACAGGTTCCGGACGTGGAATCCGTCGCCGACCATGTGCACGGATCCGGGGCGGAGGGTTTCCAGGACGGGCTTGAGCTGGAGGGCACTCATGTGGATCTCGGGAAGAGCTGAGATGACGACGCGACATTTTCGACCCGTTCGGCCCTCCCGAGAGCGTATCCTGCTGCGGTCGCAGCCACTCCGGCCCGACACACTCGCTACAGCTAATACGAATCGATCTGGGTATGGGAACTAAGCTCTACGTTGGCAATTTGAATTTCTCCACCACTGAGGACTCGCTGAAGACGGCGTTCTCCGCAAGCGGACGTTCCGTCAAGGCCGTCACGATCCCGAGTGATCGTGAGACGGGCCGACCGCGCGGCTTCGCGTTCGTCGAAATGGGATCCGAAGCCGATGCCAAGGCCGCGATCGCGGCGATGGACGGCAAGGAACTCGAAGGTCGCACGCTTCGCGTGAACGAAGCACAAGAGCGCGCACCGCGCTCGGGTGGCGGCGGCGGCGGTGGTGGTGGATACGGCGGCGGCGGCGGTGGTCGCGGCGGCGGCGGTGGTGGTGGTCGACGCGACAACTACTAGCGAACTCGAGCTCACGAGCGGCGCACACTGCGCCGCAGTGGGCTAGCTCGCTGCGAATTCGACGCGTTCTTCGCACCGAACTCACGCGCGCTTCGCTCGTGAACTCGCGTGCCTTGCCTCAGCGTCTATTCGATAGCGCGCACATTCCGGGGCGTTCTGCTCTGTGCAGAGCGCCCCGGCTTTTTTCTGGCAGTCGGGCTGCATGTGTCGCGCAGCTTCGCTGAAACAAACGGGCCCGCGGACATGAGTCCACGGGCCCGGTGAGAATGTCGGAGAGAAGCGTTCCTCGCCTCCGACCGGCGCACGGGCAGCGCATCCAACGCTCGATGCCCGCGCTCTTTCTGTGCTAGTTCAGGGAGCGAACGTGACGTTCAACCCGTTGCTCAGGTTGAATTTGGCCCCACCCGCTTGCGGGTTGCGGTACCAGAACTGGAAGTTCCAGTTCGAGCCCGCCGTGAACGGGGCGTACTCGGCCGGTGTCGCGACGATCGAGTTCAACACGTTCCCGGACGCCGTCAGCGGCTGCATCCGGAAGCGGAAGATGCCCGGGTTGAACGGGCTGATGCACAGGAATCCGTTGGCGAACGGGATGTTCGTTTGGACTTGGCCGTACGTGAACATGCCGAAGCTCGCGGTGACCGGCGGAAGCGCCGATGACTTCAGGCCGAACGTGTTCGCGGACAGGTCCAGTGATCCCGACCAAGTGATCGACGCCGGGCCTCCGAAGGAGTGCGGGGACGCCTGACAGTAGTTCGTCGCGGATCCACCGCCGAGCAGCGGCGGGAAATCCGGCGGTTCCGGCGGTTCATTCGGGTTCGGTTGCGCAGCGAAGAGCGCGTTCCTGAACTCCTGAAGGACGTTCACTTGGCCGAAGCGACCGCCACCTTGGGGCGTTGCTACGCCAACCGACATCATGGGTGCGAGAGCCAATACGACGTGGAGCATGAGAGTGACTCAGGTGCGCTGTGGGGTCAGCTTCGAATCGTGCGGCACCGGCCGAATCGAAGTAGGCCTGCGTTGGATGGGATCCGGTGTGATGACCCGGCCTCGGTCGGTTCGACACCAGTGTTTGGAGTTGAAAAGAGGGTATGCGGTCACCCGACTCGAACGCATTTTTCGCCATGCGTGAACTCGCTGGCCAGCCGCGTCCTAGACGCCCCCCTCCGGACGAATCGGGAAGCACAGGGGTTCCGTCGATCGAGAGCGGGGGAGCTGAACCGAGTTGGGGCAGAGAGCTACGAGCGGGGCCGCATCGTACTCCTGACTCCGATGCGTGCCAATCCATGCTCTCCCTAATAGTTGCGCTGGTGGCCGGGGCGTCGCGCTTACGGGAAGGGGCCCGGCCCCACATGCCCTAGCGGCCGTACCGCGGGAGCGTCGGCGCCTCGTTGCGATGCGGACTTGGACGCGACACTGGTGATCCGCGGTCGCACCGAGGTGGCCTTGCACTCCTGACGGTTCGCTCACG
>JANLUN010000218.1:0-5028 GCA_031363505.1 Planctomycetota bacterium
GACGCGCGTGCGCTCGCCGATCGGTTCCGCGAGAAGCGCGACGCCGGCGGATGTATGAATACACACCGCGGCGCCCGCTTGCGCCGCGAGCCAGCACGGGAACGCGCGCACCCACGGCGGCTCGTCGAACGGACGGTTCGAGCCCTGGTCGGGCGCGCCGGGAGCATCCTCGATCAGCCAGACCGGGCTGCCGCCGAGCTCCCCTGTGTGCAGCATCGTGTCGTGCCACGCGTCGGGCACACCGCGCAGGCGTCCGAGCGGAAGCCGAGCGCCTGAGCGCAGGGAAGCGGACAGCGTTCCGGCGCCGGTGGCCAAGAAGAGCAGCGCCGCCGGAGCGGGCACGCGCCGCGTCTCCGCATCCTTCAGCGCGGTGTGGCAAGCGATGTCGAGCGGCGAGGAACTCATTGCGTCAGGCGAGAAGCTCGGAGAGTCGCGCACGGATGCGGTCCGGGCGTGCGGTGAGGCGCAGTCGCTTGACGCGGTTCGTCTCGCCGCCGACGAGCGTAACCGCCGCCGGCCGCAGATCGAAGAGTTCGGCGACCAGATCGACGACCGCTCGATTGGCGCGGCCGTCTTGCGCCGGCGCACAGACCGCGAGCTTGAGCAGTCCGTTCCACGATCCGACCGCGGCGTTCTTGCTCGCCCCGGGCTGCGCGCGGACCGTCAAGATGCACGCTCGCTCGTCGTCCGCGATCTCCTGAACGGGTTCCGGTGTGGTCACGGAAGCGCGACGCGTCCCAAGTCGCAGCGCGCCACGGTAGTTCGACACGGGTGAGGTCACAAGCACCGCGACGTGGAGTCGCGCGTGCCGCGAGCTACGATTGCGCCGTGCACGGGAACGCCGAAAGTTCGGGCAGCTCGCGCGGTCTCTTCGCCGTGATCGACGGCATCGACGGCTGCGGGAAGAGCACGCAGGCGGCGCGCCTCGCGGCGGCGCTCGAGCGCGCGACGGGACGACGGACCTGGCATCTGCGAGAACCCGGCAGCACGGCGCTCGGCGAACGCCTGCGCGAACTCGTGCTGACGCGCGAGCTCTCGCTCTCGCCGGCCGTCGAGACGTTGCTCTTCACGGCGGCGCGGCGACAGATGCTCGACGAGCGTGTGCAGCCGGCGCGCGAGCGCCGAGAGAACGTCGTGTGCGAGCGCTTCCACGCGTCGACGTACGCGTACCAAGCGGTCGCCGGAGGGCTCGGCGAGGAGCGCGTCCTCGCGCTGCTCGAGGACTTCGCCGGCGAGCCGAAACCCGACATCGTCCTCCTGCTCGACGTCGCGCCCGAGCTGGCCGCGTCGCGTCGACACGGTGATCGCGCCCAGATCGCCAACCTGGATCGCATCGAGGCGCACGGGATCGAATTCCAACGGCGGGTCGCCGAGGGATTCCGTCGGTTCGCCGCGCGGTACAAGGAGACCGTCGTGATCGACGCGCGCGGAAGCGTGGACGAAGTCTTCGACCGCATCTGGAACGAGGTGTCGCGTGCGCTTTGAGGAGCCGGTCGGGCACGGGAACACGGTCGATGGACTGTGGCGCGCGGCGCGCGCGGGCCGTCTCGCACACGCGGTGAGCTTCGTGGGCCGCGCCGGGATCGGCAAGTTCCTCGCCGCGGAGTGGCTCTCGTTCGGTCTCATGTGTGCGCGCGAGATCGGTCCACCGTGCGGAAGCTGCGGACCGTGCAAGCGCTTGAAGAGCGGATCGCACGCCGACGTATTCGTGCTCGACGCGGAGAGCGAAGACGAGGAGACGATCCAGGTGAGTCAGATCGCGCCGCGTCCCGAGGACGTGCGCGCGAACGTGGTCGAGTTCCTGTCGCTCCGCGCGATGGAAGGCGGTCATCGCATCGTGCTCGTGCGCGAAGCGGATCGGATGACCACGTTTGCGCAGAACACGCTGCTCAAGACGCTCGAGGAGCCGGGCGCGGGCGTGCTGATCGTTCTGGAGACCGCGCGTCCCGAGCTGCTCTTGCCGACGGTTCAGAGTCGTTGTCTGCGTCTCGAGCTCCGCGCTCCCTCGATCGCCGAAGCGCGCGCCGTGCTCGCCGCGAAAGGGCACTCCGCAACGGATGCCGCGGACTTCGCGCGCTGGTGCGACAGAGCGCCCGGCGCGGCGCTGACGCTCGCATCGCGCGGTGGACGAGCGATGCGGGAGATCGTCGCGCGCCGTCTCGCGGGCGAAATCGAAGCGTCCGAAGCGGCGAGCGAGTTCGCGGACATCGCAGGCCGTTTCCCCGGACGGACGGCTGCGATGATCGCTCGCGCACGCGCACGTGCGTTTCTCGACCTCGTGGTGGCCGTCGTCGCCGACTGTGTGCGCGCCGCGGCGGGCGCCGACGCCGCGACGCTCGCGCACGCGGATCTCGTCCCGCACATGGCGGGGCTTCCCATGCGGACGCTGCGATCGCGGCTGGAACAATGCCTGAGGGCGCGGCAGGATGTCGACCTCAACCTGGCACCCGAAGCGATCATCGAGCGCGCGCTCCGAGCGCTCGGACGCGCCGAAGTGCGGGTCACCCCGTGAGCGATCCCCTGCGCAAGCTGGCTCTCAAGGACGGGCGTTACGCACCCGAGGCGTTCCAGTTCCTGTTCGAATCGCTCGATCCGGCGATCCAGCTCGCGGGCCGCGAGAACGCGCACGGTGGTGATCGTCACGTCAGCGGGCAGGAGCTCTTGGCCGGGATGCGTCACTACGCGAGCGAGCTCTTCGGCCCGCTCGCCGCGGCGGTCTGGCGCGCGTGGGGCGTGCGCGAGTCGCTCGATTGGGGCCGCATCGTGTTTCTTCTCGTGGACGAGGGCATGCTGAACCGCCAAGAGAACGACAGCCTCGACGACTTCCGGAACGGGTTCGATTTCGACCAGGCTTTCGTGGCGTCGTACGAGCCGCGCCTGCCCCCCGAGCTCTTCGCCGGCGCGCCCGCCGACGATCCGGGCGCCTAGCGCATGATCGACCGCCTCACTCCCGCGGTGCGCAACGTCGCGCTCGTCGTGCTGTTCCTGCTCCTGGGCTGGTTCCTGTGGAGCGTGCGCGCCGTTCTCAATCCGCTGATCCTGGGCTACCTGCTTGCGTTCGTCGTGCACCCTCTCGTGCTGGCGCTCGAGCGTCGCGGCTGGAAACGTCGTTCGGCCGTCAACTTGATCTTCAGCGGATTCGCGCTCGCGATCACCCTCGTCGGACTCGGCGTCTTCTTCCAGGCGCGGAGCTTCGCGCGCGAGATCGTGGCCGAGGACGGGCTCGGCGCCACGGTGCGCATGCGTATCGACCAGGCGCTGGAGGAGAATCGCGAGCAGATCAACTGGGCGCTCAAGCTCTTTCCACCGGACGTCAAGGAGCAGCCGCGCGAGCCGTCGCCCCCGGGGACTGATCCTGGGTCCGCGACCGCCGCCGCTCCACCGCGCGAATTCCACTCGGAAGATCTCACGCGCATGCTCAGCGATTGGTGGGGGAACTGGCTGACCGAGGAACGCGCCGCGCAGGCCGGACAAGTGGGACTGGGCGCCGCGCGCGGCGCATTCATCTTCCTGCAACGCGTGTTCGGGTCGTTCATGGCGTTCCTCGGGTTGATGGTCCTGCTCCCGATCTACACGTACTTCCTGCTCTTCGAGCTCGAGCGCATCCACGGGTTCGTGCAGCGCTATCTGCCGCAGCGCGAGCGTGCGCGACTCGTGAAGATCGGAACGCAGATCGGTGAGGTGCTCGCCAACTTCTTCCGCGGTCGACTGCTCGTGTGCGTCGCGAAGGGGCTGTTCCTCACGATCGGATTGTGGATCGCGGGCGTCGACTACGCGTTGCTCCTCGGCATGGGCACCGGATTCTTGTCGCTGATCCCGTTCGTCGGCTCGCTGATCGGCTTCGTGTTCGCGCTGCTCGTCGGAATGCTGGAGCACAGCCTGGGCGGCGCGCTGCTGCGCGTCGGGCTCGTCTTCCTCGCCGCGGAAGGGTTCGAGAACTACTTCCTGATCCCGAAGATCCTCGGCGACAGCTTGGGACTGCACCCCGTGATCGTGATCTTCGCGATCATGGCCGGCGGGGCTTCGCTCGGGATGTTCGGGCTCTTGATCGCGCTGCCGCTCGCAGCGTCGCTCGTCATCCTCGGCCGCGAGCTGCTCTTGCCCGTACTCGCGGACCTCGCCGATCGCGAGGGTCGCGATCGACTGATCCGCTGAAGCGCTCGCTCAACGTGGGCCGTGTCGCGCGGACGCGGCGCTACTTGTCGAGCACTTCGAGCAGCGTCTTTTCGAGCTCGGCCCACTGCTCCGACGAGAGCGGCGTGTGGCTGCTGCGCGCTTCGCCGATCAGCGACAGCGCGTGCCGCAGTTCGGTCCGTTCCCGGTCCGAGAGGCTGGCGGTCAGGACTCGCCCGGGCGGCTCGGCCTTCTTCTCGCGCGGCTCGAAGGTCGCCGCGAAATCCGGCAGTTCGTTCTCGGTGCTGCCGAGCTTGCCGAGCACGACGCGGATCGCCTCTTGGAGCGGCGGATCCTCTTGGTAGTCGCCGTCAGGGAACGTCGCGCCGCGATCGTCCTGCACGCGGCCGCGTACCTCGCGCCGCAGCAGGAAGCGCACGTCCTGCGCCGACAGCGTCGTCCCGAGCTCGTTGTAGAACGCGTCGAATCCCGGGTAGCGCGAAGTGTCGTCGCGGTCGCCGTTCGCGATCTCATGGAACAACTCGCGGTTCTTCGCGAAGTACTGGTCGAGGTAGCTGCGGAGCTTGTGCGACTGCTGCAGTCGATTGAACTCCTCGAGCTTCCAGGACTCGAAGCGCCGCGGTAGCACCGTTTCGTCCTCGTCCGGTTGCACTCCGCCCTCGCTGATGATGCTGCCGTCGTCGGCGATCTCGCGGTGGATCGAACGACCCGAAGGCAGCAGATAGCGCGCAACGGTCAGGCGCACGCGCGGGGCGAAATCGAACTCGCCGTTGCCGTTGAAGTCCTTCGTGAGCGTCTCACCGAGGTCGTAGCGGCCGTTGCCGTTCTTGTCCTCGAATTGATCGTCTTGCTCGCCTGGAATCGGCAGGAGTTGCTGCACGGAGCCCTTGCCGA
>JANLUN010000240.1:0-1668 GCA_031363505.1 Planctomycetota bacterium
GGGTCGACGATGCCGAACGACAGCATGTCGCCGTACTCACCCTTCAAGGCGTCGAAGCCGTAGCTCTCCTTCTTCTCCCGAAGAACGCGGTGTGCAACGACGGTTCCGTCGTAGCCCGCGTTCGCTGCGATCTGCTGCAGCGGGCGCGCGAGCGCCGCGTAGAGCAGATCGAGGCCCATGTTGAAGTCCTCGTCGTCCTTCGTCTTGAGCTTCATCAGGACTTCGCGTGCGCGCAGCAGCGCGACGCCGCCGCCCGGGACGATGCCGCCTTCGATCGCGGCGCGCGTCGCATGCAGCGCGTCCTCGATCAGCGCCTTGCGCTCCTTCACTTCGGTGTCAGTCGCGCCGCCGACGTTGATCTGCGCGATGCCGCCGGTCAGCTTCGCGAGGCGCTCTTGGAGCTTCTCTTTGTCGTAGTCGGACGTGGTCGTTTCGAGTTGCTGGCGGATCTGAGTCACGCGCGTTTGGATGTCCTCGCGCTTGCCGGCGCCGCCGACGATCGTCGTGTTGTCGGTGTCGATCACGACTCGCTTCGCGGTTCCGAGGTCACGGATCGTGAGCGTGTCGAGCTCGATGCCGAGGTCGTTCATCACGGCCTTGGCGCCTGTCAGTGCCGCGATGTCCTCGAGCATTGCCTTGCGGCGGTCGCCGTAGCCGGGCGCCTTCACGGCGCACGCTTGAACGATGCCGCGCAGCTTGTTCACGACGAGCGTCGCGAGCGCTTCGGACTCGACGTCTTCCGCGATGATCAGAAGCGGGCGGCCGCTCTGCTTCACCTTCTCGAGCAGCGGCAGGAGCTTCTGCACGGACGAGATCTTGGATTCGTAGACGAGGATCAACGGCTTCTCGAACACGACTTCCATCGTGTTCGGGTCGTTGACGAAGTGCGGCGACAGGAAGCCGCGGTCGAACTGCATGCCTTCGACGACGGTGACTTCGGTCTCGAGCGTCTTCCCGTCTTCGACGGTGATGACGCCGTCCTTGCCGACCTTCTCCATCGCGTCGCCGATCAGCTTGCCGATGCGCGGGTCGTTGTTGGCCGAGATCGTCGCGACTTGGCGGATCTCGTCGTTCTTGTTCACCGACTTCGACATCTTCTCGAGCTGGGCGATCACGGCTTGCGAGCCGTCGCGCAGCGACTTCGTCAGTCGCGCGGGCGCGGCACCGGCGGTCACGGCCCGCAGGCCGTGCGTGAAGATGGCTTCGGTGTGCAGGGTCGCGGTGGTCGTGCCGGCACCCGCGATGTCGCTCGTCTTGCTGGCGACTTCCTTCACGAGCTGCGCGCCCATGTGCTCGTAGGGATCGGCGAGTTGGATCTCCTCGGCGACGGTGACGCCGTCCTTGGTGATCGTCGGCGCGCCCCAACCCTTGTCGAGGATCGCGTTGCGTCCTCGGGGCCCGAGGGTGGTCACGACCGCCTTGGCGAGCTTGGTGACGCCGGCCGCCAGCTTCTGCCGGGCCTCGTCGTCGAACGCCAGCATCTTCGCCATCTGCGAAACCTCCAACGGTGGAAAGCGGTGTCTTGTTCGAGTCCGTGCCGCCCCACAGGGCAGCTTCTCTGACCGATCCCCCTTCCCCTAGCGAACCCCATGCCGAAATGGCGGCGGAGCGCAAGCGATGGAATGGGAAGGGGTTACGGAGCATCTAGGCCGGGGATTGAGCCTGCCA
>JANLUN010000256.1:0-6379 GCA_031363505.1 Planctomycetota bacterium
CGATCGATCCAGGCGAGCACCGTGTCGTGCCACAGGATCGAGTTCTGCGGTTTCAGCACCCAGTGATTCTCGTCGGGGAAGTGCAGGAACTTCGACGGGATCCCCTTGCGCTGCAGCGCCGTGAACGTGGACATCCCCTGCGTGTCGACCACGCGATAATCGAGCGCGCCGTGGATGACGAGCATCGGCGTCTTCCAGTTCTTCAAGTAGTCGATCGGGTTGTGCTTCGTGTAGCTCGCGGGGTTCTCCCACGGAGTGCCTCCGTGCTCCCACTCGGGGAACCACAGCTCTTCGGTGTCGAAGTACGCCATGCGCTCGTCGAGGTTGCCGTCGTGGCTCACGAGGCAGCGGAAGCGGTCCGTCTGACCCGCGATCCAATTGATCATGTAGCCGCCGTAGCTCGCGCCGAGCGCCGCGACCTTCGAACCGTCGAGGAAGTCGTACTTCGAGAGCGCGAAGTCGAGTCCCTTCATCAAGTCCTCGTACGGCGCGCCGCCCCAGTCGCCGCGGATCGCATCGGTGAACGCTTGCCCGTAGCCCGTCGAGCCGTGGAAGTCGATGAAGACGGCCGCGTAGCCGGCGCCGGCGTACGCCTGCGGGTTCCATCGATAATGGAAGTGATCGCCGAACGAACCTTGGGGTCCGCCGTGGATCAAGAACGCGACGGGGTACTTCTTGCCGGCTTGGAAATCGGCGGGCTTGAGCACGAAGCCGTGCACCGTCTCGTTCTTCGCGCCGGGGAACGAGAACTGCTCGTACGTTCCCATGCGCGTCGCCGCGATCTTCTCCGCGTTCAGCTTCGTGACCGCGCGCAGGTCGGAGCCGTCGCGCTTCACCGATTGGAGCTCGACCGGCGAGAGCAGCGTGTCGCGCGCGAAGACGATCCGATCGCCTGCGATGCGCGGGCTCTGGTTCGTTCCCTTGTCGACGAGCGGCGAAACGGTCTTGTTGGCGACGTCGACCGCGAAGATGGAATGGTTTCCGACGTTGTCGGCGCTCGTGTAGATCGTCTTGCTGTCGGCCGACCAGACGATCTCCGACGCCGAGCGGTCCCACGCCTCCGTCAGCGACCGCTTCCCGCCGCCCGAGCGATCCATCAAGACGATGCGCTGGCGATCGGCTTCGTAACCTGCGTGCTGCATCGCGAGGTACGCGAGCGTGCGCCCGTCGGGCGAGAACACGGGCTGCGTGTCGTACGCCTTGTTCTCCATCGTCAGGTTTTTCGGCGGAACGCTGCCGGCGGCGGACGCGCCGTACAGGTCGATGCCGGTCGTCCACGCGCTGTCCGGCTGCATCATCGCGACGGCGAAGACGACTTCGCGTCCATCAGGCGAGATCGCGATCTCTTCGGAACCGCCGAACGGTTTCGTCGGTGAGTCGCCGTCCATGTTCGGCATCAGGTCCACAGGCGGCGTGGAGCCGTCGAGCTTCCACACGAACACGTGGCTGCGCTTGCCGTCCTCCCACGTGTCCCAGTGACGGAAGAGCAGCGACTCGTAGATCCGCGCCTCGGTCTTCTTCTTCGCGAGCTCTTCGTCGCGCTTCTTCGTTTCGTCGAGCGCGGTCTTGGGATCGAGGTCGGGATAGACCTCCATCGTGACGATCGCGCGCTCGCCGTCGGGAAACACGACGAAGTTGTCGACGTCGAGCGGGAAGCGCGAGAGCTGCACCGGCTCGCCGCCGTCGATCGCGAGGCGCCACACTTGCGACGATCCGCTGCGCGTCGACAGGAAGAGGAGTGCGCGGCCATCCGGCGTCCAGCGCGCGCCGGTGTCGCTCGCCTCGTGCATCGTCATGCGGCGCGCACTCGAGCCGTCGACCGCAGAGATCCAGATGTCCGTGCGTCCCCGATTCGCATCGAGGTCGGTCGTGCGCACGTTGTACGCGACCCACTTGCCGTCGGGCGAAACTTGGTGATCCGAGATGCGATCCATCGCCAGCATGTCGTGGATGCTGAACGGGTGAGGATCGGCGGCGAGGGCGAGGAGAATGGCGGTGATCATGGGGAGGGCTCCGTGGACGGTGAGCGCGTGAGGATATCGGATCCCCGGCGAAATGTGAGCAGGTCGTAGCACTGCGTGACGTCGAGCAGATCGACCTCGGCGAGTCGCTCGCGCTCCCGATGCCGTGCACCGCGGTACGTCGTGAGGAGCAGGTCGAGCAGGTCCGCTCTTTCGAACGTGGCCTTGTAGCGGACCATGGCGTGACTCTCGGTGTCGAAGAGCCCCACCAGAGAGAGCGATAGCTTGTCGAAACGACTCTTCGGAAACGCGTGGAGGTAGAGCTTTTCGCGGAGCTCGACTTGATCGTCGGGTGCGGGCACGGCGATCACGAATCGGCCGCCGGGCGCGACGATGCGCGCGAGCTCGCTCGGGTTCATGCGACCGGTGATCGCGAGCGCCACGTCGACGGAGCTGTCGGCGAATGGGAGCCGGCGATCGGCGTTCGAGACGATCCATGTGCACGCCGGGTGACGGCGCGCGGCGAGATCGATCGCGGGTGTCGAAATGTCGATGCCGGCGGCGGCGCATTTCAGGCTCGACTGCAACGCCGCGAGGAAATAGCCGTGGCCGCAACCGAGGTCGATCAACGTCGTCGGTGAATCGCCGATCGCGGCGTGGATCGCGTCGAGTAAGGGACGGCTGTGTCCGGCGTCGGACAGGCGCGCGCGCGCGGCGACGGTTTCTTTTGAATCGCCGGGGGACTTGGAGCGGCGGTCTTGGGGTTGGAGCAGGTTCACGTAGCCGCTGCGCGCGATGTTGAACCGGTGGGATTGCGCACACACGAAGTCGGAAGCATCGCGAAGGAGCGCGGCTTCGCACCCGCGGACAGTGCACTGAAGTTGGAGCATCGAGGCGGGAGCGTATCGCGGAAGACGGCGCAACGGCGAGATGCGAGTGCACGGCAGCTGATTGCGCGGCGAAGACGCCGCGCGCCTCCGCACTGCGCAGCGCCCGCGGACGGGCACTGCGCAGTGCGGAGGTTTGCCAAGACGTGTCTTGTCACGCAGCTCTTGCACTCTGGGTTTGGGGGGTCTGGTACCCTCTCGCGTTCCCCCCTTCCTGGAGTCTTCGTGCATGAATCGTGAAGTGGCTGTCGTTGGAGTCTTGGCGTTTGCGCTGCTGGGTTGCGTTTCGGATCCCGCGGTGCCGGCACGCACCTCGGTGGCGGCCGTCGGCTCGAAGAAGCTCCTCACGCTCGACGACCTCTACGATCCGGAGAAGAAGGTCGATTTCAGCGGGAATTCGGCGCCGAAACTCGTCTGGCTCGACGACACGCGCTACTTGTGGCCGCGCACCGATCCCAAGACGAAGGAGCCGGATTGGATCACCGTCGATGCGGTCACCGGGAAGGAACGGCCGTTCGATGGAGCGGCGCAGACGGTCACGCTTCTCGCGCAACTGCCTGGTGTGTCCGCGGACGACGCGCGAGCGCTCGCTCACGAGGATCCGGGTGTCTTCGCGCGCGAATCGAAGACGCAGCTCTTCACGATCGAACCGGATCTCTACGCGTACACGTTTGGATCGGGAGAGATCGTGCGGCTCACCGACTCGCCGGAGGAAGAGGAGGAGGCCGCGCTCTCGCCGGACGGACGCAGCGTCGCGTTCGTGCGCGGCAACGATCTGTGGATCGCGGGCGGCAAGTCAACGTCTGCACGGAGACTGACGAACGACGGCAGCGAGATCGTGCTCAACGGCAAGCTCGACTGGCTCTATCAGGAAGAAGTGTTCGGTCGCGGCACGTTTCGCTCGCACTGGTGGAGCCCGGACTCGCGCTTCCTCGCGTTCTTGCGTCTCGACGAAACCGGCGTGCCGATGTACACGCTCGTCGACGACGTGCCGCACGCGCAAAAGGTCGAAGTTTCGCCGTACCCGCGCCCCGGCGATCCCAATCCCACGGTCAAACTCGCGATCGTCGACACGGCGGACGCGGGCGACGCGGCCCAGGCGAACGTCCACTGGGTCGATCTCTCGGCGTACGCGGGGATCGAGTTCTTGATCGTCGACGTGACTTGGAGTCCGGACGGACAGATCGCGTTCCAAGTGCAGGATCGCGAGCAGACGTGGCTCGATCTCGTGGTCGTCGATCCGAAGTCGGGCACGTCGAAGACGCTCTTCCGCGAAACGTCGCCGACGTGGGTCAACATGAACGGCAGCCCGCAGTGGCTCGCGGGCGGCACGTTCCTGTGGCTCTCCGAGCGCACCGGTTGGAAGCACATTTACCACTACCGGCCCGATGGAACGCTGATCCGCGCGGTGACGAGCGGCGAGTTCGAAGTGCGCACGTTGCACGGCGTCGATGCGAAGACCTCTTTCGTCTACTTCTCCGGCACCGAGCGCAGCTCGATCGGCGGCGATGGATACCGCGTGAAGCTGGACGGCAGCGGGCTCGAGCGCCTGACTCGGGAAGAAGGCACGCACAGCCTCGGCTTCAGCCCCGCGTACTCGTACTTCGTCGACGCGTGGAGCGACGTGACGACGCCGACGCAGGTGCACCTGTGCAAAGCGAGCGGCGAGCGCGTGCGGACGATCGAAGCCAATCCTGTCCCCGTGCTCGACGAGTACGCGCTCTCGAAGCCCGAGTTCCTGCGCGTGAAGACGCGCGGGGGCTTCGAGATGGAGGCGATGCTGATCAAACCCGCCAACTTCGATCCGAGCGTGCGTTACCCCGTTTTCCAGTGGACGTACGCCGGTCCGCACTCGCAGCAGGTCCAGAACAAGTGGCTCGGCTCGAACGGGATGTTCTTTCATCTCCTGTCGCAGCGCGGAATCGTCGTGTGGGTGTGCGACAACTCGACGGCCAGCGGCAAGGGAACGCAGTCGGAGCGGCCCGCGTACCAGCGGCTCGGCGAACCCGAGCTCGCCGACATCGAAGACGGCGTCGCGTGGCTCAAGTCGCAACCCTGGGTCGATGCGTCGCGCATCGGCATCAGCGGTTGGAGCTACGGCGGCTTCATGACCGCGTACGCGATGACGCGCAGCAAGAGCTTCGCGATGGGCATCGCGGGCGGCTCGGTGACGGACTGGCGCGAGTACGACTCGATCTACACCGAGCGTCTGATGAAGCTCCCGAAGAACAATCCCGAGGGCTACGCGCGCACGTCGGTGACGTCGGCTGCGAAGGATCTATCGGGCCGGCTGCTGCTGGTCCACGGCGCGATGGACGACAACGTGCACCCGCAGAACACGTGGCAGCTTGTTGATGCGCTTCAGCGCGCGGGCAAGCCGTTCGAGCTGATGCTGTATCCCAAGGCGCGCCACGGCGTGACGAACCCGAAGCAGGTGAAGCACCTGCGCATGACGATGCTCGACTTCATCGAGCGGACGCTCTTGCGACCGGCCGCGCTCGCTGCTCAGCAGCGCGGCGCGGAGCCGACGTCGCCTTGACGCGCGCGCTCGAGGATCGACGTCGTCGACTTGCCCGGCACGAGCGGCGCGAGAACCACCTGGCCGCCGTGCGCCTCGACCCATTCGCGGCCGACGACGCCTTTCTCGGCCCAATCCTGGCCTTTCACGAGCACGTTCGGCGACACGCGCTCGATGATCTTCGCGGGCGTGTCCTCGGAGAACGACGTCACCGCATCGACCATCTCGAGCGCGGCGAGCACGCCCATTCGATCCGCGAGTGTATTCACCGGCCGGCTCTCGCCTTTCAATCGCCGCACGCTCGCGTCGTCGTTCGCACCGACGAGCAGCACGTCGCCGTGCGAGCGCGCGAACCGCAGATACTCGATGTGTCCGACGTGCAGCACGTCGAAGCAGCCGTTCGTGAAGACGATGCGCCGCCCTTCCTTCCGCCACGCGGCGAGGAACAGGTCGAGCTCTCCGGGCTGCACCAGCTTGCCTTCGTGAGGCCGCGCTTCGCGCAGGCGCGCGACGAGCTCCTTGCGCGTCACCGCATGCGTTCCGAGGCGCCCGACGACGATGCCCGCGGCTTGATTGGCGAGCGCGACCGCTTCACGCAGTGACTTCTTCGCCGCGAGGTAGATCGCGAGCTGCGCGACGACCGTGTCGCCCGCGCCGGTGACGTCGAACACGGCGCGCGCTTGCGCCGACACGTGCCCCCCACTCCCCTTCTTCTCTTTGAAGTAGATGCCGTCGGGGCCGAGCGTGATCACCGCTGCGTCCAGCTCCGCGTTCTTCATCAAGTCGTCAGCGGCCTGCGGCAAAAGATCGAGCGCGCCGAGCGGACGTCCGAGCGCCTGCTCCGCTTCCTTGCGGTTCGGCGTCACGAGAGTCGCGCCGCGGTAGCGCGTGAAGTCCGAGCCCTTCGGATCGACGAGCACGGGAACGCGCGCGGCGCGCGCCGTGTCGATCACGGTGCGCAAGACGGCCTGCGTCAGCACGCCCTTGCCGTAGTCGGAGAGCACGACGGCATC
>JANLUN010000265.1:0-1943 GCA_031363505.1 Planctomycetota bacterium
ATCCCGTACACAGTGCGCGACGAGGAGTCGGACGAAGTGCAGGTCGTCTTCCAGTGGAAACGGCCGAACGAGGAGTTCCCGCCGCTGCCGGACACGCCGGCCGAGATCAACGCGATCCTTGCGGATCCGGTTCAGCGCAGGGAGCGGCACATTTGCACGGAGTACCCGACGTGGGTCGAGGGACGAGTCGTGCAGATCGACTCGACTCATGTGCGTCTGCCCGAGCTCGCTACGACCGCGTCGTCGATCCTCGCGCACGGCGTCGTCGGCCGTGAGCTCGAGATCCTGCGTGCATCGAAGGTCCCCCAGCCGATCGCCGCGACGTGGGCGAGCAATCCCCTGAACCATCCCGTTGCGGCGCTGCCCATCGGCGATGGGATCGAAGCGCTCGTCCTCGACCGAGCGAGCCCCAGCGCGTGGCGCTTGCGTCAGATCGATCTCGCTACGGGCGTCGTGACGCGCGTGCTCGTCTCGTCCGCTCCCGGTGAGCCGAGCGCGATGGCGTTCGAGCGCGACGAGCTGAGCGCGCTGATCGCATCGGACATCGGCGGTGCGTGGCAACTGGCGCGTGTGAAGCTCGCCGACGGTGTGGTCACTCCGTTGATCGAGTTCGACGGCACGACCGAAGCGGGCGCCGTTCGCGGACTCGCGAGCCAAGGCGCGGACTCCGCCCTCGTGACCGTCGCGAGCTCGTTGATTCGTCTCGACTACTCCGATGCGCAGACTCCGCGCTCGGTGACCCTCTTCGACGATCTCGCGACGCCGTGGGGCGTCGTGGTGGATCCACTCAACACGAACCGCATCTATCTCGCCGAGCGCGACGCGCAAACCGACTTCGGTATCGGTCGGTTGCTTTCGATTCGCCTGGACACGCGCGAGAGGCACGCGATCCCCGAGCGACCGATTGCGATCCTGGAGGATGTCTTCGAGCCCGTCATCTTCGACCATCCACGTTCGTTGGCGCTCGATCGATCGGGAGCTCGCCTGCTCGTGATCACGCAGAGCGATCTGTCCGATGGAACGCAGGAACTGCAGGCGATCGATCTCGGGAAAGGTGACCAGCCCCGGTCGTTTCAGCTCGCATCGGGATTGCCCGAGGACAGCGCGTCGATCGCGACCGGCGCCAATGGCCTCCTGCTGGTCGCGCTCACGAACGCAGACGACCTCGCCGTCGGGGGTGGCATCGAGCAGCAACGCACGATCGATGGACTCGAGCTCGCGCAGCGTCACGTGCATGTGTCGGCAGCTTTCTCGCCGGCCTTGTCCGCGGGCCAGCCGTTCAGAGTGCGAGCACCGTCGCGTGTGCTGCGCCCGTCTCCGTCCGGCACGCGCGGTTACTTCACATGGGACAGCCAGGACGTGCCTGAAGGCGGCTCGGTGATGCTCCGCGCAGTTCCGATGGATGCCGAGCGGGGCGTTGAAGGAGCGACCGAGGCCCCGAAGGTGATTCGTTCGGCGCTGGGCGCAGAGCCCGTAGCGCTTGGCGACGCGAGCGTGACGAACGACCCCCGATTCGTCACCGCAGCGGACCTCGACGGCGACGGGGATCTCGATCTCGCCTCGGCGAACACTGGCAGCAGCACACTCACCGTCTTCTTCCAAGAGAGCCCCGGCGTATTCGGCTCGACTCCAATCTCCCTTGGAAGCGCAAGCGTGACGTACGCGCCCGTCTCCGTCACCGCAGCCGACCTCGACGGCGACGGGGATATCGATCTCGCTTCGGCGAACATTGGCAGCAACACGCTCACCGTCTTCTTCCAAGAGAGTCCCGGTAGCTTCGGCTCGACTCCACTCTCCCTTGGCAACGCGAGCGTGACGAACTACCCCCAATCCGTCACCGCAGCCGACCTCGACGGCGACGGCGATATCGATCTCGCCTCGGCGAACCACTTCAGCAACACGCTCACGGTCTTCTTCCAAGAGAGCCCCGGCGTCTTCGGCTC
>JANLUN010000266.1:0-1701 GCA_031363505.1 Planctomycetota bacterium
CTCTACACGTCGCCGCACGTCGTGCGTGTGCACGAGCGCATTCGAATCGACGGTCAGGACGTGTCGGACGACGCGTTCGCGGCCGCGCTCGAAAACGCGCTCCGTGCACGCGATTTGGCCCTGCGCGCAGCGAGCGCAGGCGCGGAGTCGACGTGGTTCGACGTGCTCACCTCCGCGGCATTCGACGTGTTCGCGGCGGCGCGCGTCGAGTGGGGGGTCGTCGAATGCGGCCTCGGCGGTCGACTCGATTCGACCAACGTGATCGACGGCGAAGTGTGCGTGATCACGACGATCGACCTGGAGCACACCGCGGTGCTCGGGAGCACGCGCGCCGCGATCGCGGGGGAAAAGGCGGGGATCTTGAAGGCCGGTTCGACGCTCGTCACGCCGCTGTGGCCCGATCCCGCGCGTCCGCCCTCGGACGATGCCGGATCCGTCATCGAAGCGCGCGCCCTCGCGCTCGGCTGCCCCATCCTGCGCCCCGCGCAGCGCGCAGCGACGATGCTCGGCGAGAACGTGAGCCTCGCGGGGCTCGCGCTCGATGAATTGGGTCGAAAAGGCGTGGCGACGAAGGACGCGCGTCGCGTCGGTGGATGGTTGCTCGACGCGGAGACCATCGCCGGGGCGCGTCTCCCCGCCCGCCAGGAAACATTCGACGTACGAGGTGTGCCGGTCGTGCTCGACGGCGCGCACGTGGCCTCGAGCGTGGGCCGTGTGTTGGACGAGCTCGCGCGCGACGAAGATCTCCCCGGGCGACCCGTGGTCATCCTCGCTCTCGGCCGCGACAAGGACATCGACGCGATCCTCAAGATGCTCCATGGCCGAGCCGATAGGCTGCTCTGCACCAGCGTCACGACCGGACCGCTGAGAGCCGCGGAGCTCCTGGCGACCGAGGCGTTGCACATGGGACTCGAGGCGGAAACGGCCTCCGATCCAGCGCACGCCTTGGCTCGCGCACTCGAACTCTGCAGCGACGGCGGCTGGGTGTTGGCGATTGGATCCTTCTATCTGGCTGGCTCTATCCGGTCCCTGATCGCACCCGATCCGAACCCGCAGTCGAAGAAACCACGATGCTGACGATTGTCTCGGATCTCCTGCTCACCGACTCGTTCCTGATCAAAGGGAACATCGAGAACAAGTACACGCGCCTCTCGCAAATTCTCGACGAGCATCGCAAGTACTTCCTCAAGGTTCGCGACGCGACGCTCGTCGACCTGAACAGCTGCGAGCGCATCACGACGCCGCTCCTCCATGTGAACGTGGACGAGATCCTGCTCGGTCACGAGTTCCTCGACAGCGGCGGCGACCAGCACCAGAAGGAGCTCGCGAAGAACCAGCTGCTTCATCGCGTGCGCGTGTTCTACACCGGCGCGCTGAACATCGAGATTGGTGGCGAAGTTCGCCCGGGGTCGTACGAGGCCGACGACCGCACGTCGCGCCGATTCTTCATCATGCGCAACCCGGTCGTGCGCGGCTTCAACGACCGCGGCGATCAGGATCTCAAGCTGCTGACCAAGCTGCCGTACGCGATTCTGAACAAGCTGCGCTTGTCGTACATCTACGACTTCAACTGAGCGGCGCGCTCGCGCGGTCGTTGGATGCGACGGCGCGGTCGTTCGAGTGGGGATCTCTCCGTCACTTTTGCGGACGGACTCGTCGCGGCGCAGAATGGCGCGCGATGAGCGGAGCCGAAGAGACGCC
>JANLUN010000310.1:0-15424 GCA_031363505.1 Planctomycetota bacterium
GCGCATCAGCAAGGCGCCGGACGCATCCTCGATCGCTCGCGCGCCGATCCCGAGCACGGCGATGCCGATGAGTGCCGTGAGGATCGCGGCCAATCGACGCATGTTCAGAACCTATCATCGCTCCATGTGCGTTGATAGCCTGCCCAACGTGACCGTCGTGCGTGCAACATGGGCTGCGATCGTCGTGTGCGTCGCAGGCTGCACTGATGCGAAGCTGCCGCCGAATGTCCTCTTGATCTCCGTCGATTCGCTGCGGCGCGATCACGTCAGCGCGTACGGCTATCGCAATCCGACGAACCCGAGCGAGCCGACGACGCCGTCGGTGGATCGTTTGGCAGCGCGCGGCGTTCTGTTCGACGACGCCGTGAGCACGACGTCGTGGACGCTGCCCGCGCACATGGCGCTGCTCACCGGCCTGCCCGACGCGCTGCACGGTGTGACCGACAACAGCGCGAGCCTCGACCCGGAACTTCAAACGCTGGCCGAGCTGCTGCGCGCCGGCGGATATGCGACGGCGGGATTCTTCAGCGGTCCGAACCTTCACCCGGTCTTCGGCTTCGACCAAGGGTTCGACCGCTACGTCGACTGCAGCGGCGTGAGCGTGCGCGGAGACGATCTGCGCACCGCGGGCGCGCAGGGCTTTCGCGAGGCGAACCAGTCCTCGCACCACTCGGTCACGAGCCCGCAGGTGTTCGAGGAGTCGGCACGCTGGATCGAAGAGAGTGTGAAAGCGAAGCGGCCGTTCTTCGCGTTCACGCACTGGTGGGATCCGCACTACGACTACTTGCCGCCGGCGCCGTTCGATCGGATGTACGACGCGAACTACGCGGGCGCGGTGCGCGGCGTGCACCAACGAGAGAAGGACGGCGCGCTCGCAGGCGCGGACCTCCAGCACTTGAAGTCGCTCTACGACGGCGAGATCCGCTGGACGGACGAGCACATCGGGAAGCTGCTCGATCTGCTCGAGAGTCTCGGTGCCCTCGAAAACACGCTCGTCGTCTTCACGTCGGATCACGGCGAGGAGTTCTTCGAGCGGGGACGCTGGGGTCATCAGCGCACGCTCTTCGACGAGGTCGTGCGCATCCCGATGGTCATGAGCTTGCCGCGCGCGATGCCCGCGGGCGCGCGCGTTCGCGCGCAGGCGCGCTTGCAGGACATCTATCCGACCGTCGCGGAGCTCTGCGGCCTGCGGATGCCCGGATACATCGAGGGACGAAGCCTTCGATCGACGTGGCAATCCACGACGAACGCGGACGCGAGCGCGCGCGTCCAACCGCTTCATCTCGACGTGCCTTATCTCGGCGTGAAGCTCACCGGCGCGCGGTCGAGCGGCGAGAAGGTGATCTGGGACTCGACGAGTCGCAGCGGACAGAGCTTCGATCTCGTCCAGGATCCCGCCGAGGCAGAGCCGCGCACCGTCGGCGAAGTGTCGAACAGGTCGGTGCTGCTGGTCACGACGCTCGGCGAGATCGCGCGTCGGCGCACGGCGCTCCCCGAACGATCGATGGGCGCGCGCGTGAAGCTGCCGCCCGAGCTCGAAGCGGAATTGAAGGCGCTCGGTTATCTCGGCGACGATTCCGGCAAGTGACGCCTCCGCACGATGCGCCATCCGAGCGCAGGTGCGAACACGAGCAGCAAGAGCTGCGGGATCCAGCTCCACAGGACGAACGGTCGGTACCTGAGTTCGACCGCCGTCGTTCCCCCCGGGACGACGACGCCTTGGTAGAAGCCGTCGATCTCGACGGTCGCGAGTGCGGCGCCGTCCGCGCTCGCCGTCCATTGCGGATGGTACTGCTGGCTCACGAAGAGCAGCGTTTGCGCCGCGGATGGGCGGAGCTCGAATCGCAGTTGATCATCGCGAGACAGCGTTCGACGCACGCCCGAGCCCCGGACCGCGGCGATCGGCTCGGTGATGCGCGCAGCATCGGTTTCGACGAGCTCGAACTGAGAGATCTGCGCCTCGAGCATCGGCGGTAGGGTCGAGCGGTAGAGGCGCATTCCGTCGACCTCGCCTGCGCTCGCGAGCCGCGGACTGTCGAGACGGCGCGCGCTCACAAACACGCCGAGGCCCGAGTACGCGAGATCTTCGGAGTCCAACCGCGCTGCCGACGCGATCCGCTTGAACTGTCGGCCGTACGTGCGCGTGCCCTTCTCGCTGAGCCGCAAGACCCACTCTTGGTACGCGAGGGACGAGAGCGAGTTGTACGAGTGGATGCTGCGCAGGCCGAGCTGCACTTCTTGATTGGGTGGCAAGAGTCGCGGTGGTTCGTTGCCGACGCAGGCGTAGCGCATGCCACCGGACGATAGCTCGCGAATCTTCTCGACGAGCGGCGACGTGACGTGGATGTCGCTCTCCGGCCGCGTGATCAGCATGGCCTGTCCGTAATAGAACACCGTGCCGACGACGAGGATCACGAGCCACGCGACGTGTCGGTGCAGCAGGAACGCGATCGTGACGGCGACGAATGCGACACTTGCGCCAAAGTAGCTCCAGTCACCGTGTCCGTAGAGAACGAGCGCCAACGGACACACGGCGATCACGACCGCGACGGTGCGCGGACGCAGCGGCGCGCGCAGCACCTGATCGATCGTCATCGCGCCGGCGACTGCCCACGGGATGACTCCAGCGCGCAGCGGCACGAAGCGCGACAAGTGCAGGCCCAAGTGGTCGACGCCGATGATGTACGCCGCGTGCCAGACCGTCAGCACCAACGTCAACAGTCCGAACGCGAACCACAGCCACGATCTGCGCCACCCGCCGTTCATCCACGAAAGCAAGAACGCGACGACGAAGAACGGCGTGAAGCACAAGCCGTTGAACACGTCCTGATCCTCGATCGTGATCGGATTGCCTTGCCACAGCGCGTCGAAGACCTTCGCGAAGTAGCGCAGCACGTCGCCGACTCCACGGATTGCCGGCAGTCGCACGAGGAAGAACTCGGGCTCGGTGTCGAGCCGCGCGGACTGGCGCGCTTGGATCGCGAGGTCGAGATAGATCGGAGCGGAGAGCGCCACGCCGCACAGCGCGGCGACGAACATCACGCCGGCCGTCTTCGACTTCGCGCTCCATGTCCCGGCTGAAGTGGCGAGCCGCACGAACGTGTACGCGACGATCAAGTACGCGTGCCAGACGATCTGCTGCGGGTACGCCGTGATGAACAGGAGGTACGTCGCGAACGCGATGCCCGCGCCGTACGCGAACGTGCGTCGCTGGATGAACCGCGTGATGAGCCACAGAAGCGCGAACGTCCACGCGACGCCCGACAGCAACTGGACGACGTTGAGATAGTGGATCGCGAACGGCCCCATCGACACGCCCGCCGACGCCGCGAAGCACGCGCACGGGTGCAGATCGAGAGCGCGCAGGAACAAGAAGCAGAAACACGCGATCGCCACGACAGCAGTGATCGCGAGCCACGTGGCCATCACGAACTCGTCCGTCGTGAACCAACCGAGCACGCGCGCGATCGGCGACGAAGGGCCGAAGCCCGCGACTTGAATCGACGGTCGACCGAGCTCGACGTGCGGATTCCACGTCGAAAGCCACGACTCGTGATCCCCGTGCAGATGGTGGTGGATCTCGGGGACGTAGACCGAGCTCTGGTCGGAGAACTTGCGGTTCGAGCGGTACTCGCCCGGCGTCGGCGCCGCTTTGTTCGCCCCCGTGTTCGACGGAACGCCGAGCTCCAAGCTGTTGTCGTGCGGGTACACGACGTGACCTCGGAGCAGCATCGGCGCGAAGAACACGCACAGAAGCAACGCGAGCGCGACGAACGCCTTGGTGTAGGTCGGCGCGAACATTCAGGACGCGGCCCGTCGCCGCGCGCTCAATATCCGCTCAGCTCGAGCATCGCGTCGCGCAGCGGGTTCAAGATCGCGAGCACCGCGGGGCTCGGCAAGAGCGGCGGAGGCGGGATCAAGTTGTTCAGCTCCTCGATGTCCGCGCCGAGATCGTAGAGCTCTTCCGTGTACACGGGCGGCGTGTCGGTCGCGCCCTGCGGCGATCCGTCGACGGCCGGGGTGATCTGCTTGCGTACGTATCGATACGCACCGTCGGTGATGGAGCGCGCGTGCGCGGTGAGCTCGACGATCGCACATGAGTTCGCGGGTGGCGGCGGTTGACACGCCGGCGGGCCCGGATCGTACGGACCGGCGGCCGTCGGAGTGTAGGCGCCGTTCGGACTGAAGTGCTGCGCGAAGGAATACTGCCGGTCACCCTGACCACTCGGGTCCGTGAGCATCGAGTAGAAGCTCAGGCTGTCGACCGGCCCGAGCGGCTGCGCGGCCTTGACGCTCGCCCCCGTGATGTCGGCGATCGTGCGCCACAGGTCGACCGAGTCGACGAGTCCGGTGCAGTCGTGCGCGAGCGCGGGCGTCGTCGGCACGAGCGGTCCGCACGCGACGAACGGAACGTGTGTGCCCCATTCGTAGACCGTGCCCTTGGCGTGATCTGAGTTATGGACCGGATCGATGATCGGCCACGACGTCCCGTTGTCGCCGATCACGAAGATCATCGTGTTCGCGAGCTTGTTCGGCTGGATCCCGTCGATCAGCCGGCCGATCTCGGTGTCCACCGCCTCGAGCATCGAGCGGAAGAAGATCCGTTCGAGCACGGCGTCCGGTTCGTCGAATGCCGTGTCCGGCATCCCTTGCAAGTAGGCACCCTGGCAGTTCGATGGATTCGAGAGCTGCGCGGCCGTCGCGGCGGACAATCGATCGTGCGGCGGAACCTGGTAGGCCCCGTGCGGCGGACTGTATGCGACGTAGGCGAAGAACGGCTTCGACTGCGCGTTGATCCACGTCGTCGCGTCGTTCGTCGTGATCTCGGCGTTCCACCGGTTCGTGCTGTACACCGGACTCGGGCTCGGCGTGAACGCGTGCGAGACCGGATGGATCGTGCCGTTGATCCCTTCGTAAACGACGGGCGCGCCCGCGACGGCGTTGATCTTCCGGTAGACGTAGTGATCCGTGAGGTTCGCGATGTGCCCTTGGAAGACGTCGAACCCGTTGTCGACGGGATGCGTGTCGTTGCCGGAAGCGGCCGTCAGGTGCCACTTGCCGAACGCGCCGCACGCGTACGGTTTGCCCGCGAGGCCCGCGTTCAAGAGCTCCGGCAAGAACGTCTCCGCGTCCGCGAGCTTCGACGATCCGTTCGGGCCAGGCAGGTCGGTGATCGACGCGATCCCGGTGCGGAACGCGAAGCGTCCGGTCATCAGCAGCGCGCGCGTCGGACTGCAGACGGGGTTTGTGTACGCATTCGTGAATTGGATCCCGCCGCCGATGGGGGATCCGTGCGCGAGCACCTGTCCGTTCGCGATTCGCTCGAGGTTCGGCGTCGGCGCGTACTCGTACGGCAGCGTGCGGTGATCGCACGAGTACGGGAGCGGCATGTACGGTCCATCCGTCTGACCGTACATCGCGATCTTGTCGATCCCGACGTCATCGAGAACGATCAGCAGCACGTTGCGGCGGACGTGCGCCTCAGGACGCTGCGGCGACTGCGCCGACGGCGAACGCGTGATGTTCGTGCCGCCTTGCGCGAGAGCGACACTCGCGCAGACCGCAAGCTGGAGGACCCACGAGGTCATGGAGACTGCGCCCTGCGTGTGCAGCGGCGACTCGCTTCAGTCTACTGCCACGGCCGCACCTCCGGCAGCCAGTCGATGCGATCGCGATCGGAACGGCACGATGCCGTCGGAGTTCAGTTGCCGTCGAGGTCCCAGGCGAGCAGCTGCTCGACCGCGACCGCCCATTCGACGTGCCGACATGCGGCCAGGCCGTGCGTCGTACAGATCGTCGGGCCGAGGAACACGCGCTCCCCTTCGAATCGGTAGGGGATCGGCGCTCCCGTCACGGGATCGCGCGGCAGTTCGCCTTGGAATGCGGGGGCGAGTTCATCGAGACTCTGAGGCAGCGCTCCCTCGCGCTCGCGACGCTCGAGCAACGCCAGCGCCACGCGGTAGACCGCGACGATCGACCGATGACGGTTCACGCGCGCGAGCGCGTTGCGACACGACTGCAGGAATCCATCGTCGCCCGTGCGCGGCGCGTCGTTCGGATCGCATGAGGGGCGTTGTGCGAGATCGAACGCGTCACCGACCTTGGAGAAATAGTCGAGAGCTTCCACGGCGTCCGACAGAGCATCTACGTCCGGTGCGGTGCGTTCGCCCCGTGGGATGCGTTCATACGGGGCGATGCGTTCATTCGGCGGGACGCATCCGCCCGGCGCGATGCCGTTGCCGTCGTCGTTCCCGTTGTCCGGCACGACACTCCGGTTCGGAGCGACGCGCTCGTACAGCGCCAAGAACGCGCGCAACTCGCCTTCGATCATCTCGCGCGGATCGAACGCGGCCGAACGCGCGAGAGACGGCTCGAGAGCTCGGCGCAGCTCGCTCGCGGACATCGTCCCCTGCTCGAGCATCAGCCGCGCCGCGCGCAGCGTCTGTTCCTCGATCGCGATGCGCGCCATCGTGCCGATCAGGCTCGAGTCGTCGTACGCGTACGCGAGCGTGATCGTCGACGCGAGGACCTCGGCCGGCTCGATCTCGCAGGGCTCGCGATCCTTGCCAGCCTTGGCCGCATCGAAGGATGCGCGCCACGCCAGCAAGTTCGCCGCGCGCCGCAGCACTTGCAGACGCGGTGGATCCGCCGCGATGCGCCGACCGTGGTCCCAGCACGATTCGATGCGATCGCGCAGCGGGATCCGATCGGCCGCGCGCAGCCCACCGTCGCTCGCGGACGTGTTACACGCGTCGACGCGGAGCCACGACGCGAGCGCGGGCCGCGAGCGATCGATCCATGCGCGGTAGGTCTCGAGTTCCGCCGACGTCGGGATCGTGCGGAACGACTGCACGGGCGGCGCGCCTTTGAGCGGAGCGAGCGCTTGGAGCGCGCGATCGAGCTCGGTCAGCCGCGAACGCAGCGCGTCGCTTTCCGCGCCGGAGACAATTCGCTCCTCCGCCGGCCGCGCGAAGTGGCGCAACGTCTCGATGCGGATCTCGTCGGACGATGCGGCGGTTCCGAGGGATGCGGCGCAAACCAAAACGCTGGTGAAAGCGCCGACGAAGTGCGCCGTTAGGGTCGGGCGGGGAGAAGGCATGGCCTCTCCATCGGACGAACGTCGCGCGGAACTTGGGCGGCGAATCGCGGTCCCTGTGTCGACTCGGCAGGAACGCCTAGAACACGCGTCCGAAGTACAGGAACAAGCTCTGCTCTCCACCCTGCGCGAGCCCATACCCCAGGTATGCCGGCCCCAGGAACGTGTCGATTCCGAGGAACATGGACCCCGCTTCCTGCAGGTCCGTCAGCTCGAGATCGTCGAGCTCCCCGAACGCGTTGCCGCATTCCAGCGAGGCTCCCGCGTACCACGTGAACACGCGCGGCTCCAAGCTGCGCTCCTGCAGCGGATGCAGATAGACCGCGCGCGCGAGCGCGACCGTCGGTCCGCTGATCGCCTGCGGTTCGAGACCGGAGAGTCGCAGGAAGCCGCCCAGCGGAAAGAAGCTGTTGATGCTGTCGGTGTCTCCGAGGACCGAGTCGAACTCGGCGCCCAGGACAAGCGCACCTTTGCCGACGCGCTGCGCGTGATCGACGTGCAGCACCACGGTCTCGTCTTGTCGCGTGGCGAAGTTGCCTGCCGGCAGGAACCATTCGGCCGTGAGGTAGGAACCGTCGCTCGGAAACGCCGTGTCGTCCAAGTTGTCGCCGGTGACGCCCAATCGGAAGCCGCCCTCGCTGAAGCTCTCCGTATCGGGCAGCGTCGTGTCACCCTCCTCCAGGCTCGATCCACCCGTGCGGTACAGAAGGCCCGCGCGCACTTCCCAATTCGGTTCGATCACGCGCGCGAGATCGAGGCTGAGATCGAGCTCGTGCGCGGAGAACTGCGTGATGGTTCCGGTGCCGGTGTCGACCTGCACCGGCCGCTTCGTCCATTCGGCGGCGGGCACGAGGAACCATTCGCCTGCAGGTTCGAGCGCTTGTCGATGCTCGAGCAGGAACCGGAATCGATTGCCGACCTCGGCCAAGAAGCGCGCCTGCGAACCCCAGTCGTCGATCGGTGCGTAGCGCACGCCGGCGCCGAGCACGAAGTTGACGTCTTGGCCCGTGCTGATCTCGGCCAGCAGCCCGGTGCGCCAATGCAGCGGCGCCGTCGGAAGATCCTCGGTGTGGACGATCAGCTCCGCGTGCCCGGGATCGGTCGGCTGCAGCTCGATGTCCACGCGCTGAAAGATGCGTTCCCCGTAGAGTCGCGCCAGGTCGAAGTTCACCTTCTCTTCGTCGACGGGTTCGCCGACGCGGCATTTCATGCGTGCGCGCACGGCGTCGGGGGAGAGCGCGCACTCCGCGTCCACGAGCACGCGATCGAGGATCGGCCGTTCGCGTGTGCGCGCACGGCGCTGGCGTGCGTGCGCGTCGAACTCACTTCGTTCGATCGCGAGCGGCGCGAGTCGATCGTGCAGCGCGAGCGCAGCGGTGCGTCCGAGCTCGACCAACCGACCCGCGACCTCGAAGTCGACCGTCGCGAGGCTGTGCACGTCCGGCGCACAGAGGATGTCGCCCGCGCGCAATTTCGCGAGCGCCGCCTGCGTCTTGCGCGCGGCGGTCACCTCGAGGATCCGCTCGCCCACGTCGACGAGCGTCGGGCGTTCGACCGCCGGCTCGAGCGCGTCGATGTCGACGACGATCAGCGTCTCGGCTCCGAGGGCCAAAGCCACGTCGACGGGCAGCGGGTCGCTGAGTGCGCCGCTGACGAGCATCCGTTCGTTCCAAGCGACCGGCGGGAACAGGACCGGCGTCGACAAGCTGGCTTCCATCGCGAGAGCCAACGAGCCACGGTCGAGCACGACCGTGTCGCCCTGCTCGAGGTCGGTGGCCACGGCGCGGAACGCAAACGACAGGTCGTCGAAGCTGTCCGTTCCGAGCGTGCCCAGCGTCAGGCGCGAGAGTTCGAGCCGCAGCCCGTTCCCGCCGTAGATCCCCGGCGGCAGGATCAAACCCTTCATGCCGAAGCCGAGCGGTAGATCGACGAGGAACTCGCGGTCTTCCTGCTTGGCGCGGAAGGACAACGTCTCGCGCTGCGTTCGATCTTGGATCGCAGCGATCCAATTCGGCGTGAGCAACAACTCTTGAATGCGCGCGGGTTCGTAGCCCGCGGCGTAGAGTCCGCCGATCAGCGCGCCCCACTCCGAACCGACGACGAGGTCGACCTCGATGCCCTGCTCTTCGAGCACCTGCAACACGCCGATGTGAGCGAGCGCGCGCACGCCGCCGCCGGAGAGGACGAGTGCGACACGCGGCGGAGGAGTTTCGAGTGGCGGCGCTTCCTGCGCGCGCACGATCGAGCCGCAGCTCAGCATGAGCGCGGCCAGCCGGCAGGCGAGACGTTTCGGTCGCACGGTGAACGAGATCGAGCACACGCGCATTCGTAGGACGAGATCTATTCGCCAAGCCAGCCGAACTGGTTCGCCGGCATCGCGCGCAAGTATATCGAGTCCGCCGCCGCGATCGCTGCTCTGCGGTGCTCGCGAGGACTCCATACGCAAGGCGCTGTGGCGAGTGTGGGGCTGCAAACGGCTCAAAGTCAGGCCGTCGCTCGACATCGACTCCGCGCTCCCGCACACTCTGCCGCAATTCACTCACGGTGATCATTTTCTCGTTCTCTGACAGGCCACAACCATGAAGACCACGCGTACTCAATCCCTCATCGTCGTTGGCGCGCTCATCGGCGTGCTGGCTTGCGCGACGCAGGAGTCGCAGCAATCAGCGCCTTTCGCCACGAATCACTCCGCGTCCGTCGTGTCGCCTACGGCAGCACAAGGAGTCCTGCCCCATCCAGATCAGCCCTTCAAGGGCCAGATCGGCCGCACGGTCGCGGACTCCAAGTCGGACTTCCCGAAACCCACGGAAGCGCCCAAAGGCGCGCCGAATGTCCTGCTCATCATGACCGACGACGTGGGCTGGGGCGCATCGTCGACGTTTGGTGGACCGATTCCCACGCCGACGTACGACAAGCTCGCCCAGGCGGGTCTGCGCTACAACACGTTCCACACGACCGCGCTCTGCTCGCCCACGCGCGCCGCGCTGATCACCGGTCGCAATCACCACACGAACAGTACCGGCGTCATCACCGAGATGGCCACGGGATTTCCCGGCTACAACTCGCTGATGTCGAAGAGCTCAGGCACCATCGGAGAAACGCTTCGCCAGAGCGGCTACAACACGTCGTGGTTCGGCAAGAACCACAACGTGCCCGACTGGCAATCCAGTCAGGCTGGGCCGTTCGACCTCTGGCCGACGAGCCTGGGCTTCGAGCATTTCTACGGCTTCATCGGCGGCGACACCGACCAATGGCATCCCGCCATCTACGACGGGACCAAGCCGGTCGAGTCGCCGAACGATCCGAACTATCACTTCGACGCGGACCTCGCCGACCAGGCTGTCGCGTGGATCCACCAGCAGAACTCGCTCGCGCCGGACAAGCCGTTCCTCGCCTATTACACGCCGGGCCTCTGCCACGCGCCGCACCACGCGCCGAAGGACTGGATCGCGAAGTTCAAAGGACAGTTCGATCAGGGCTGGGACAAGGTGCGCGAGGAAACGCTCGCACGTCAGATCAAGCAGGGCGTCGTCCCCGCCGGCACGAAGCTCACCGAACGTCCCACAGAAATCCCCGCGTGGGACACGCTCAGCGCCGACCAGAAAAAACTCTACGCGCGGATGATGGAGGTCTATGCGGCCTCCCTGGCCTACGTGGACCACAACATCGGGCGAGTCATCCAGGCGGTCGAGGATTCCGGCGAGTTGGACAACACGATCGTCATCTACATCCAGGGCGACAACGGCGCCAGCGCTGAAGGAACCTTGCAAGGGCTCTCGAACGAAGTCGGTGTCGCGGCCAACGGCGTGCAGGAGAGCGAGGAGTACCTCCTCTCCATCATGGACGACCTAGGCGGCCCGTTGACCTACAACCACTACCCCGTTGGTTGGGCGCACGCGATGTGTACGCCGTTCCAGTGGACCAAGCAGGTCGCTTCGCACTTCGGCGGGACGCGCAACGGGCTGGTCATTTCGTGGCCGAAGCGCATCAAGCAAGCAGGTCAAGTCCGCTCGCAGTTCTGCTCGGTCATCGACATCGCGCCGACCATTCTCGAAGCCGCGGGCGTGGAGCCGCCGACGATGATCAACGGCGTGAAACAGATTCCCATCGAAGGCTCGAGCCTCGTCTACACCTTCAACGACGCCAAAGTGCCGACGCGCCACAAGACGCAGTACTTCGAGATGATCGGCAATCGCGGCATCTATGACGACGGTTGGGTTGCATGCACGACGCCGCGCCGTCTTCCGTGGCAGGCCGCAGCGGACAGCAGCCCGGACGACTTCAAGTGGGAGCTCTACCACGTCGCGGAAGACTTCTCGGAAGCGAAGAACCTCGCCGGCGCGAATCCCGCGAAGCTCAAGGAGCTCCAGGCCGCCTTCGATCGCGAAGCGAAGAAGTACAACGTCCTGCCGCTGGATGCTTCCTTCATCGCCCGCACCGACGTGTCCATTCGTCCGAGCCTGACCCGCGGACGCAGCACGTTCACCTACTACCCTGGAACGTTCCGCATTCCCGAAGGCGCGGCGCCGGACGTGAAGAACAAGTCCTTCACCGTCACCGCGGACGTCGAGATTCCATCCGATGGCGCCGAAGGCGTGCTCGTCACGCAGGGCGGACGATTCGGTGGCTGGGCATTGATCGTCATCGACGGCAAGCCGGAGTTCGATTACGCGTTCTCCAATCAGCCACAACACAAGTACCGCGTCACGTCGAACGAGAAGCTCGCCGCCGGCAAGCACACGCTCAAGTTCGAGTTCGACTACGAGGGCCCCGGCCGCGGCAAGAGCGCCACCGGAACTCTCAGCGTGGATGGCAAGCAAGTGGCACAAGGAAAGATCGAGCACACGATTCCTGCCCGCTTCTCTCTCGACGAGACCTTCGACGTCGGCGAAGACACCGGCACGCCCGTCGTCGAGGACTACGTGAGCAAGATGCCGTTCAAGTTCACCGGCACGCTGAAGAAGGTCGTGCTCGAGCTCGGCAAGAGTGGTCTCACTGCGAGCGACGAGCGAGAGCTCGAAGGTGGGGCCGATAAGAAGGTCGCTGCAGTGCGGGACTGAACGCAACTACGTGACCCTCTGATTCATCACACCGGGCCGCACTTGTCTTCGACGGGTGCGGCCCGCTCGTGTACCGGAATAGTGCAGCCACGAGAATCGCGCGTACATTCATGCACATCGAATCTGATGACCAAGAAGCGGACACAACGATGAAGACCACGCATCACACTCGGACATTCCTCGAGTTGGCCTTCGGCTGTTTGCTGGCGCTCAGCCTGGTCTCCGGCTGCGCGAGCCAACACGCCGCGACCTCACAGGCCGGGACCAAGCTTGGCACGATTCCCGAGTTCCATCCTGAACTCGGTCTGGGCGCGTTGCAGGGCTACCTCGGCCCCAAGCTGCTCCCGAACAGTCTCGCCCTCATTCCTCCGCCGCCAACCCCGGGCTCGGCCGCCTTCGCGCACGACGAAGAAGTCGCCCGCAACACGTTCGCTCTGCGCGGCACGCCGCGCTTCGTGCTGGCGGCGTCCGACTACGATCTGAAGCTACCGCGCTTCGTCGATGATTTTTCCTGCGCGCTCCAAGTTCAGATCACGAAGGAGAACGCGCCGTATCTGTACACGTTGCTCTGTCGATCGTGGAGCGACATCGGTCTCTCGACCTACGCCGCGAAGAACCACTACAAACGCACGCGTCCGTTCCAGCAGAACAACGAGCCCATGGCCGTGCCGGAAGCGCGGGAAGTCCTGTCGAAGGATCCTTCCTATCCGTCGGGGCACACCGCCCTCGGTTGGGGCTTTGCACTCATCCTGAGCGAGCTTGCGCCGGATCGTGCCGACGCGATCCTCGCTCGTGGTCGCGCGTTCGGCGAGAGCCGAATCGTCTGCAACCACCATTGGTACAGCGACGTGGTGTGGGGTCGCGCGATGGGCTCGGCCACCGTCGCGCGGTTGCACGCCGATCCGACGTTCCGCGCGGATCTCGAGACCGCGCGGGTCGAACTCGCGACACTTCGTGCCAAGCGTCCGGCACTCACGTGCGATTGCGAGGCCGAGGCCGCAGCGCTGGCACTGGGATTCCAGGCCGAGAGCGTGACCGCCATCGACATCCTGCTCGAGCCCGATGCCACGATGCTCCGGCATTGCGAAGCGAACAACGCTCGTTTGCTCGAGGCGTACCCGAATGGCTTCGCGCTGGATGCGGCACACCGTCCGCACATCACGATGCTGCAGTGCTTCGTTCGCACGTCGGACCTCGACAAGGTGTACGCGGCCGCCCACCGTGTGCTCGCCGCCGCGAGCGTGAACGCGATGAAGCTGGAAGGCTTCAAGTACTACTACGCAACGATCGGCGACACCGGCGTCGCGGGCATTTGCGCCAAGCCCACGCCGGAGATCGTCCGACTGCAGGCGGACGTCATCGCTGCCGTGAAACCGTTCATGCTAGACACCGGCACCATCGGTGCGTTCACCGCCCGGCACGAGGATGCCGCGACCGACGCGGCGATGGTCGAGTACGTGTCGACGTTCGCCCAGAAGCTGAGCGGCGCGAACTTCAATCCGCACGTCAGCACCGGCGTCGCCCCCCGTGACTACCTCGACAAGATGCTCGCCGAACCGTTCGAGTCGTTCACGTTCTCGCCTGCGGGCGCCGCCGTGTACCAGCTCGGTCCGTTCGGCACGGCGGCGAAGATGCTCAAGGAATGGGAGCTGAAGCGTTGACCTCGTACCCAAACGGGAAGCGGTCGCGGTCGCTCGCCGACGTCAGTTCTCACGGTCCGTGACGGCGTATTGAACCAAGGTTCGATCGACGGACGCAGTACCGGACACGACTTGCCCGACTCCGAGGCGCGTGTGATCCGGGATGGAGCGGGCGCCGATCTACGCAAGGCCGTCCACGACCGACTCTTGCTCGACTCCATTTCCGATGCCATCGTGGCTTCCGCTGCGAAGCGTCCATCCGGAACGTGAAAACGAAGAGCAGTCACCACCCTCAGCGTTGACGGAATTGCCACCGCGCACTCGCGGCGGCTGAGCGACGTCATCGACGCACACTTTAATCGAAGGGAATCTCCGTGTACCGACAGCTACGTCGTCTTTCATCCTTCCCCACGAATCGACTCTTCCGGCCGCTTCTCCTCGGAGCCGCGCTCCTCCTCGCTTGCGCAGCACCACAACCAGTCGAAGCTTCAACCTCCGAAACAGCCACCGCGCGCTCGGTTCAGAGCAAGAAGCCGAACATCCTGATCATCTGGGGCGACGACATCGGCGGCTTCAACATCAGCGCCTACAACCAAGGCATGATGGGATACAAGACGCCGAACATCGACCGCATCGCGAAGGAAGGTGCGTTGTTCACGGATTGGTATGGCCAGCAGAGCTGCACCGCTGGTCGCGCGGCGTTCATCACCGGGCAGTCGCCGATTCGCACCGGCCTCACGAAGGTCGGCCTACCGGGCGCGCCCGAGGGCATGCAGAAGGAAGATCCGACGATCGCCACGCTGCTCAAGGCGCAGGGCTACATGACCGGACAGTTCGGCAAGAACCACCTCGGCGACCGCGACGAGATGCTTCCGACCGCGCACGGCTTCGACGAGTTCTTCGGCAACCTCTACCACTTGAACGCGGAGGAAGAGCCGGAGAATCCCGACTACCCGAAGAGTCCGGAGTTCAAGAAGCGCTTCGGCCCACGCGGCGTCATCCACAGTTTCGCCGGCGGCAAGATCGAGGACACCGGCCCGCTGACCAGGAAGCGGATGGAGACGATCGATGAAGAGGTCACTGCGAAGGCGCTCGACTTCATGGAGCGCGCCAAGAAGGCGGACAAACCCTTCTTCCTGTGGTGGAACTCCACGCGCATGCACATCTTCACACACCTGAAGCCGGATTCGGTCGGCAAGACCGGACTTGGGATCTATGCCGACGGCATGGTGGAGCACGACGGCCACGTCGGTCAGGTGCTCGCGAAGCTCAAGGACCTCGGCCTCGAGGACAACACCATCGTGATGTACTCGACAGACAACGGCGCCGAGTTCATGAGCTGGCCCGATGGCGGCTCCACGATGTTCCGCGGCGAGAAGAACACGCAGTGGGAAGGCGGCTATCGCGTGCCTTGCGCGATTCGATGGCCCGGCGTCATCAAGCCCGGCACCATTATCAATGACATCGGGGCGCACGAGGACATGCTCACGACGCTCCTCGCAGCGGCGGGCGACACGACGGTCAAGGACGATCTGCTGAAGGGCCGGAAGGTCGGCGACACGACGTACAAGGTCCACCTCGATGGTTACAACCTCATGCCCGTGCTCAAGGGCGAGGGCGAGTGGCCG
>JANLUN010000354.1:0-1980 GCA_031363505.1 Planctomycetota bacterium
CGATCGAGCGTTGGCCGGATCCGATGTACCTGATGGCGAATCCCGACGTGACCGTGCGCGGCCAGGGCGTGATGGAGAAGTGCACGTTCTGTGTACAGCGCGTCGCGGCGGCCCGGCAGGTTGCGAAGGATGAGAAGCGCCCGATTCGCGACGGTGAAGTCACGACGGCCTGCGCGCAGTCCTGCCCGACGCAAGCCATCCACTTTGGGAATCTGAAAGACAAAACGAGCGTGGTCGTGAAGGCGGGCTCTGAACCCGTCCGCGGTTACCACTCACTCGAGGAGCTCAACACGCGCCCCGCCGTCACCTATCTCGCGAAGGTGCAGCGTGGGACCGTCGAGGGGTAGGGGATGACGCCGCCGCCTGGCGAATCGATCGCTGCGATGATCCGGCAAACGCCGGTGCCGCCGGACTCGCCCACCAACCGCGACGTCATGAACGTATTCATGACGACACCCGGGCTCGGCTGGTTATTGCTGGTCGGCGTCTGTCTCGCCGGCCTCGGCGGCGGCGCGACCGTGTGGATCTACCAGATCTACAAGGGCCTCGGCATCGCCGGCTACTCGCACCCGGTCTTCTGGGGCGCGTACATCGTCACCTTCGTGTTCTGGGTCGGTATCGCGCACGCCGGCACGCTGATCTCGGCGATCCTGTTCCTGTTCCGCGCCCGCTGGCGCAACGCGATCAACCGCAGCGCCGAAGCGATGACGATCTTCGCGGTGTTCACCGCGCAGCTCTTCCTCGGCATCCACGTCGGCCGGATCTGGAAGGCCTACTTCATCCTTCCGTACCCGAATCAGCGCGCGCTGTGGGTGAACTTCAAGAGTCCCCTGCTGTGGGACACCTTCGCGATCTCCACCTACACGCTGACCTCGCTGATCTTCTTCTACGTCGGATTGCTGCCGGACCTCGCGATCGCGCGCGACCGCACCACCGGTTGGCGCAAGGTGCTCTACGGGTCGCTCGCGCTCGGCTGGCAGGGCACGGCTCGCCAGTGGAAGTCGCACAATCGGACGGTGCTGCATCTATCGGGGCTCGCGACACCGCTGGTGCTCTCGGTGCACAGCGTCGTGTCCTGGGACTTCGCAATGGCTCTCGTGCCGGGCTGGCACGCGACGATCTTCGCGCCGTACTTCGTTGCCGGCGCGATCTTCTCGGGCTTCGCGATGGTGCTCACCGTGATGATCCCGGTGCGGCGCATCTTCGGCCTCGAGCACATCCTGACCAACTACCACTTCGAGAACATGTGCCGCTTCCTGCTGCTCACGTCGACGATCGTCACGTATGCGTACGGCATCGAGTACTTCATCGCCTGGTACAGCGGCGTCGAGGCCGAGAAAACCGCCTTCTACCTGCGCGCTTTCGGTCCGTACTGGATGTCGACGTGGACGATGATCATCTGCAACGGCGTCATCCCGCAGCTGTTCTGGTTCAAGAAGCTGCGCACCCACGTCCCGACCGTCTTCGTGATCTCGACGCTGATCAACGTCGGCATGTGGTTCGAGCGTTACGTGATCATCATCACGGGGCTGTCACGCGAGTACAACCCGGCGGTCTGGGGTCACTACACGCCGAGCGCGTACGAGCTGATGATCGTGGCAGGCTCGTTCTCGTTCTTCAGCATCGCGTTCCTGCTCTTCCTGAAGCTGTTCCCGGTGATCCCGATCTCCGAGGTGAAGGAACTGATCATCCACGATCGCGCCCACGCAAGTGGCCATCACGCGGGGACACACTGATGCCTACTCTGCTCGGCGTCTTTGAAACCCCGGCCGGTGTGGCCGCGGCGGTCACGCACCTGAAGGGCCGCGGCTTCACCAACCTCGACGTGTACTCACCCGCGCCGTTCGACGAGATCGAAGAGGCCGTCGACCCGAAACCGTCGAAGGTCCGCATCTTCACGCTCGTCGGCGGTTTGCTCGGCGTCGTCACCGGCTATGCGATGACGATCTGGATGTCGCTCGACTGGCCGATCGTGATCGG
>JANLUN010000358.1:0-8886 GCA_031363505.1 Planctomycetota bacterium
CACCGCGTCCTCGACCGCTTCTTCCAGATCCTCACCGACGGCGTGCACCGCTTCGAGGGGACGGTGAACCAGTACACCGGCGACGGCATCATGGCCCTCTTCGGCGCGCCGATCGCGCACGAGGACCACGCCCAGCGCGCCTGCTACGCGGCGCTGCATCTCTCCGAGACGCTGAAGCGCTACGCCGACGCGCTGCGCGTCGAGCACGGACTCAACTTCTCGGTGCGCATGGGAATCAACTCGGGCGAGGTCGTGGTCGGCAAGATCGGCGACGACCTGCGCATGGACTACACGGCGCAGGGACACACGGTCGGGTTGGCGCAGCGCATGGAGGCGCTCGCCGAGTCGGGCCGGGCGCTGCTCGCCGAGAGCACGATCGACATCGTGCACGGCTACTTCGCGCTGCGCGATCTCGGCGCGATGACGATCAAGGGACTCGACGCGCCGGTGCGCGTGGCCGAGCTCGAAGGTGTGGGCCGCATGCGCACGCGGCTCGACCGCTCGCGCGCGCGCGGGCTCTCGAAGTTCGTCGGCCGCGAGGAGGAGATGGGCCGCCTCGAGACGGCGCTCCGCCGCAGCCTCGAAGGCGACGGGCAGGCCATCGGCGTGATGGCCGAGGCCGGGTCGGGGAAGTCGCGGCTGTGCTTCGAGTTCCTCGAGCAGTGCCGCGCGCGCGGAATCACCGTGCGCTCCACCACGGGCGTGCCGCACGGCCGGGCCGTGCCGCTGCAGCCGATCCTCGAGTTCTATCGCGAGATCTTCGGGATGACATCCGACGACAGCGACGGGCAGGCGCGCCAGAAGATCGCCGGCACGATCGCGCAGGCGGCGCCCGACGAGCTGCCGATGCTCCCGCTGCTCTTCGACTTCATGCGCGTGCCTGATCCCGCGCGGCCCGCCCCGGATCTCTCGGCCGACGAGCGCATGCGCACGCTGATCGCGCTGCTGCGCCGCATCACGGCGGCGCGCAGTAAGCGCGAGCCGGCGGTCCTCGTCTTCGAGGATCTGCACTGGGTCGACCCCGATACCGAGACGCTCATCGAGGGCATCGTCGATGCCGCGGCCGGCACGCGGACGCTCGTGCTGCTCAACTTCCGCCCCGAGTACCGCGCGCCCTGGATCGGACGCACTTACTACCAGCAGATCGCGCTGCGCCCGCTCGATGCCGCGGCGGCGGCGCTGCTGCTCGGCGACTGGCTCGGTCCGGACCCCTCGCTCGCACGCTTCGTCGAGCTGGTTTGCGCCAGCACCGGCGGCAATCCCTTCTTCATGGAGGAAGTGGTGCAGGCGCAGATCGAGTCGGGCGGACTCGCCGGCGCGCGCGGGCACTTCCAGCTCGCGAAGCCGATCGAGAGCATCACGGTACCGGCGAGCGTGCAGAGCCTGCTCGCTGCGCGGATCGACCGCCTCGACGACGCGACCAAACGCCTGCTGCAGACCGCGGCGGTGATCGGTGACGAGATTCCCGAGGCGCTGCTCGAACGCGTCGCCAGACTCGACCGCGACGCACTGCGCGGCGCCCTCCGAGGGCTCGTGCAGGGCGAGTTCCTCTACGAAGCGTCGCTCTATCCCACGAGCGAGTACGCGTTCAAGCATCCGCTGACGCGCGAGGTGGCGTACGCGTCGCAGCTTCGCGAGCGACGGCGCGCGCTGCACGCCGACGTGGCGCAGGCGCTCGAAGCGCTCGCTGGCGATGCGGTCGACCAGCGCGCGGCGCTGCTCGCGCACCACTGGGAGGAGGCTGGGAAAAATCTCGAAGCGGCGCGCTGGCAGACGCGAGCGGGAACGCGACTCGGACAGAAGGCGGGCGAAGCGGTCTTCCACTGGCGCAAGGTGACGGAGCTCCTGGCGGCGGAAGCCGACGCGCCGGAGGCGCGCTCGCTGCTCGGTCAGGCGCGCATCCGGCTGGCGTACACGCAATCGCGCAGCGCTGCGTCGGAGCCGGATGCCGACGCGCAGTTCGCGCAGGGCATCCAGGAGCTCGGCGACACGGATTCGGCCGAGCGCGCCTGGGCGCTCGCGACCTACGCCATGGTGCGTAGTGGCGCCGGCGAAGTCGAAGCAGCGCGCCGTCTCGGCGCCGAGGCCCTCGCCATGGCTCGCCGGGTCGGCGAGCCCGCGACGCTCGCGGCGGCTTTGTTCTGCAACGGCGTCTTCCACCCGGTGAACGAGTATCCCGAGCAGAACCTCGGCTACGTCGCCGAGCTCGATCGCCTCTGCGCCGGGGACACGTCGATCGGTGAGGCGCTGCTCGGCTTCCGTCCGTGGGTTGTGTCATTCGTATTGGCCGGCTACTCGCTCGTCCGCGCCGGCCGCAGTGGCGAGCAGGATGCGTACCTCGCCGCAGTGCGCCACCGCCTCGGCGGCAGCCAGAACCCGGTCGAGAACGTGACGATGCATTTCCTCGCAGCGCACATACGGGCGAGGCGCGGCGATGCCGAAAGCGCGCTCGAACACGGACGCCAGGCGCTCGAGTTTGCGTCCGGGCTGCAGAATCTCGTGATGCAGGCGCTCGCGCTCAACACGCGTGGCGCAGCTCTCCTGGCAGCCGGGCGCTTCGACGAGGCGGCCGATCACATCGAGCGCTCGATCGAGATGGGACGAACCGTCGCGAGAGCGAATGCGGCGCTCACCTCGCTGCCGCTCCTTGCAAAGATCCATCTGCAGCGGGGCGACGCACGCGCCGCGATCGCGGCAGCCGAGACTGGAATCGAGCTGTCGAGCCAGTTCGGCTACCGGCACGCCGAGGCGACGAACGGGCTTTGGCTCGCGCGCGCGCAGATCGCGGCTGGCGACCTCGCGAACGCGGAGTCCGGCATCGCGCGCGTGGCCGAACGAGCCGCAGCGCTGGGCGCGCGCGACCTGCTGCCGGTCATCGAAGAAGCGCGCGCCGAGTTGGCACAACATCGCGGCGACGCCGCCGGCTGCGCGCACGCGCTGCGCGCAGCGGCGCGACTGCATCGCGAGAACGGCGACGAGTGGCTCGCGACGCAGGCCGAGGCGCGGATCGGCGCGTGATCCGGTCGACCTGAGGCCGCAAAGATCGCGCTGCGACGTGCGGTGGAGCGAAGCGCCAATCGCGGCTCACGGCCCCGCGAACACCTTGTCCATCGCGGGACGCGCGAGGTAGCTGACCTTCGGGTCGTAGTCGCTGGCGCCGTCTTCCACCCAGCGCGACAGCTCGGCGCGTCCGACGACGAACCAGTGTACTTCGTCGGGACCGTCCGCGAGCCGCAGCGTACGCTGACTCGCGTACATGTCGGCGAGCGGCGTCCATTGCGAGACGCCGGTGGCGCCGTGGATCTGGATCGCATCGTCGATGATCTGGCAGACGCGCACGGGCACCATCGCCTTGACGGCGCTCACCCAGACGCGCGCCTGCGCGTTGCCGAGCACGTCCATCGCCTTGGCGGCCTTCAGCACCATCATGCGCATCGCCTCGATCTCGATGCGCGCCTTCGCGATCACCTCGGTGTTCTTGCCGAGGCTCGCGAGACGCTTGCCGAAGCCCTCGCGCGAAAGACCGCGCTTCGCCATCAGCTCGATGGCGCGCTCGGCGGCGCCGATCGAGCGCATGCAGTGATGGATCCGTCCCGGGCCGAGGCGCACCTGCGAGATCTCGAAGCCGCGTCCCTCGCCGAGAAGGATGTTCTCGCGCGGCACGCGGCAGTTCGTGAAGCGGATGTGCATGTGTCCGTGCGGCGCGTCGTCCTTGCCGAACACGTGCATCGGTCCGAGGATCTCGAAGCCCGGCGCGTCGGTGGGCACGAGGATCTGCGATTGCCGGAGATGCGGCGCAGCGTCCGGGCTCGTCTGCACCATCACGATCATGATCTTGCAGCGCGGGTCGCCGGCGCCCGAGATGTAGTACTTCTCGCCGTCGATCACCCACTCGTCGCCGACGAGGCGCGCGCGGCACGCGATGTTCTTCGCATCCGACGACGCGACATCGGGCTCGGTCATCGCGTAGGCGGAGCGGATCTCGCCAGCGAGCAGCGGCTCGAGCCAGCGCTTCTTCTGCTCGGGCGTTCCGACACGCTCGAGCACTTCCATGTTGCCGGTGTCGGGCGCGGCGCAGTTCAGGCACTCGGACGCGAGCGGGTTCTTGCCGAGCTCGGTCGCGATGTAGGCGTAGTCGAGATTCGAGAGACCCTCGCCGGTCCCGGCGTCGGGCAGGAAGAAGTTCCAGAGCCCGTTCGCCTTCGCCTTCGCCTTCACGCCGTCGAGCAGTTCGAGCTGCCCCGGCGCCCACGACCAGCGCTCCGCGCGGCCCTCGCCGAGCTGGAAGAAACGCAGCGTGATGGGCTCGACCTCGTTGCGGATGAAGGCCTTCACCTTCTCGAAGAGCGGCCGCGCGCCCTCCGACATCCGCAGATCGTTCATCTCATCAGTGGACTCGAGACCGGACATGGCATTCCTCTCCGCTGGGTCGATGGAGCTCGCACGGGCCGCTGTCGTGAAATCGCGTACGGCACCCGGCGGCCGCCCTTGCGCGCGCCGGACCTTGCATGGTTGCAGACAGCGCGATCGCAGCCACTGGGCAGCGCGTCGCGCCGGGCGCGCGGCTGCGTCGTTCCTCGGGCAGCGAAGCGAGGTAGAGTCGCCTTGTGAGCTGCCCCGCATGCGGACTCGTGAGCCCCGCAGGCAACCGCTTCTGTGGGGGCTGCGGGGCAGCGTTGGCGAAGCGCTGCGCGGCGTGCTCGCATCCGAACCCGCCCGACCATCGCTTCTGCGGCTCCTGCGGCGCGCCGCTGGAAGCCGCAGGCCAGGCTCCGCCGCCCCAGACGCGCGCCCCTCGCGACTACACGCCGCGACACCTCGCCGACAAGATCCTGCAATCCAAGTCCGCGCTCGAAGGCGAGCGCAAGCAAGTCACGGTGTTGTTCGCCGACGTCAAAGGCTCGATGGAGCTGGCCGAGCAGCTCGATCCCGAAGCGTGGCACCGCATCCTCGAGCGCTTCTTCGAGATCCTCGCCGAAGGCGTCCACCGCTTCGAAGGCACCGTCAACCAGTACACCGGCGACGGCATCATGGCGCTGTTCGGCGCACCCATATCTCACGAAGATCACGCGCAGCGCGCTTGCTATGCGGCGCTGCACCTGCGCGATCGCCTCTGCCGCTACGGCGACGAGCTGCGCATCGATCCGGGGGTCAGCTTCTCGTTCCGTCTCGGCCTCAACTCGGGCGAGGTGATCGTCGGCAAGATCGGCGACGACCTGCGCATGGACTACACCGCGCAGGGACACACGGTGGGTCTCGCGCAGCGTATGGAGCAGCTCGCGCCCGCCGACGGCATCGCGCTCTCGGCGCACACACAGAAGCCGGTGCAGGGTTTCTTCGCGCTGCGCTCGCTCGGGCCGGTGCAGCTCAAGGGCGCGCGCGAAGCCGTTGGCGTCTTCGTGCTCGAAGGCGTCGGGAGTCACCGCACGCGTCTCGACACGTCCCGCGCCCGCGGCCTCTCGCGCTTCGTCGGCCGCGGCGACGAGATGGCCGCGCTCGAGTCGGCGCTCGAGCGCTCGCTCGAAGGCACCGGACGCGTGGCGGCGGCGGTGGGAGAGGCGGGCGTCGGCAAGAGCCGGCTCTGCGCAGAGTTCGTCGAGCGCTGCCGGGCCCGGGGCATCGCGGTCTATGAAGCCCACTGCCCGGCGCACGGCAAGACGATTCCGTACCTCCCGCTGCTCGAGCTGCTGCGCAACCTGTTCGGGATCACCGACTCGGACGGCACGCGCGAAGCACGCCAGAAGATCGCGGGCGAACTCGCGCTGCTCGACGACGGCTTCGCCGACGACCGCGCGCTGGTGCTCGACTTCCTCGGCGTCGCGGATCCGAAGTCTCTCGCGCTCCAGCTCGCGCCCGCCGTGCGGCAGCGCCGGCTCTTCGCGTTCCTGCGCCGGCTGATCCAGCTTCGCACCGAGGCCGAGCCGATCGTGCTGTTGATCGACGACCTCCACTGGATCGATCCCGGCAGCGATCTCTTCGTGGCGCAGATCGTCGAAGCCGTGAGCGCGACGCGGACGCTGCTGCTGGTGAACTTCCGCCCCGAGTACGCGGCCGACTGGACGCGAAAATCGTGGGTGCTCCAGCTGCCGATGGCGCCGCTCGGACCGGACGCGCTGGCGGAGCTCGTCCGCGACTGGGTCGGCTCGCATGCGTCCGTCGCGGAGCTGCCGGCGCTGGTCGGCGCGCGCTCGGGAGGCAACCCGTTCTTTGCCGAGGAGATCGTGCTCACGCTGCTCGAGACCGGCCGTCTCGTCGGCACGCGCGGGGCGTACCAGCTCGCGACGACGATCGACGCGGTCGAAGTGCCCGCAACGGTGCAAGCGCTGCTCGCGGCGCGCATCGATCGCCTCGGCGAGCGCGAGAAGCAGCTGCTCTACACCGCGGCGGTGATCGGCAAGGAGTTCCCGCGCCCGCTGCTCGAGGCGGTGATCGCGCGGGGCGCCGACGATCTCGACGCGGCGCTCGCCGCGCTGCTCGCGGCCGAGCTGGTGTACGAGCGCGCGATCTACCCGGTCGCCGAGTACGCCTTCAAGCATCCGCTCACCCACGAGGTGGCGCTCGGTGCGCAGCTCGGCGCAGCGCGGCGCGCGCGACACGCGGCGGTTGCGGGAGCGATCGAAGTCGCCGAGGCCGGGCGGCTCGACGAGCACGCCGGTCTGCTCGCGCATCACTGGACCGAAGCGGGTGACGCGCTGCGCGCAGGCGGCTGGCACGTGCGCGCGGCGCGCTGGGTTCGCATCACCGATCTGAGCGCGTCGCGGCGGCACTGGGCGCAGGCGCGCAAGCTGCTGGTCGCGCTCCCCGTGTCGGCCGAGCGAACGCAGCTCCTCCTCGAGGTGTACCCCGAGCTGCTCAACACACTCGATCGGCTGGGCGCCGACCCCGCCGAATCCGAATCCGTGTTTGGCGAAGCGCTCGATCTCGCCCGCAGCGCAGGCGATCGGCGCACCGAAGCATTGCTCGAAGCCGTCTACGGCAACCTCAAGAGCTCGCATGACGACTTCGCCAGCATGGCCGAGCACTCCTCGCGCGCGATCGCGCTTGCCGACGCCGAGGGCGATCGGGCGATCGGGCTGCTCGCGCGCTTCTTCCTCGGGCGTGCATTCGGATGGCAAGCGCGCTGGCAGGAAAGCGTCGCGGTCTTCGACGACAGTGTTGCGATCGGCGGCGGCGATGCCGCCGCCGAGATCGAGGTACTCGGCTGGCGGCCCTACGTCGAGTCCCTGGCGATTCGCGGTGCGTGTCTCAGCGCTCTCGGCCGACCTCGGGAAGGGCTCGAGTTCTCCGAGCGATTTCCAACCCTGCTGCAGCGATCCGGCGTCGGAGCGGACCTTTCCTCGGCGGCTACGGATCGGTTCTGGCCGTGCTGGATCCTGGGAGATGCAGCGCGAGCGCGGCGCTTTGCAGACGAGGCGTTGCAGATGGCCGGGCGCTTCGGCTCCGACCGGATCCTCGTCTACGCGCTGATGGCGTGCGGCAACGCGAGCACGCTCGCGCTGCGCTGGGACGAGGGCAACGGATTCCTCGAGCGCGCGAGACAGCGGCTCTCGGCAACTGGCGCAGGTGCGGAGTGGAGCGTGTTCGTCGACGCGCACCAGGCCATCTGCCTGGCAGAAATGGGCGAACGAGAACGGAGCCTCGAGCTCGCGCGCAGGAGTGCGGAGCTCGCGTCGAACGACTTGACGCGTGGCGTCGGCTTTCTCGCGGCGCGCGTGCTGCGCATGGTCAACGGCGCGACCCACCTGGATGAGCTCGAAGCCCAGATTGCGAAAACGCACGAAGTCTTGCAGCGCAGGGGCGCAATCGGATTCATGCCGCTGCTTCTGCTCGAACGCGCGGGACTCGCCCGGCTGCGCGGCGACGCGAACGCCATGGCGCGCGACCTCGCCGAGGCGCGGCGCCTCTTCGCGCAGATGGGTGTCACCGGCTGGGACGCGTACGCGAGGTCGATCGAAGCATGAGCTGTCCCCACTGCGGACACGAAGCCCCGGCCGGATCGGCCTTCTGCAACGGCTGCGGCGCGAAGCTCGTCCTCACCTGCGCGAGCTGCGGCGCGACGCCGCCGCCCGGCTCGCGCTTCTGCAACGGCTGCGGTGCGACGATCGGTGCGACGCCAGCGAACGCGCCGCCCGCCCGCGATCCGCGCACCTACACCCCGAAGCACCTCGCCGACAAGATCCTGCAATCCAAGTCCGCGCTCGAAGGCGAGCGCAAGCAGGTCACGGTGCTGTTCGCGGACGTCAAAGGCTCGATGGAGCTGGCACAGCGGATCGACCCGGAGCGCTGGCACGTGATTCTCAATCGCTACTTCGAGATCCTGACCGAAGGCGTGCACCGCTTCGAAGGCACGGTCAATCAATACACCGGCGACGGGATCATGGCGCTGTTCGGCGCGCCCATTTCTCACGAGGATCACGCGCAGCGCGCCTGCTACGCCGCGCTGCGCTTGCGCGACGAGCTGCGCCGCTACGCCGACGAGCTGCGCCTCGCGGAGGGTCTCGACTTCGCGGTGCGAATGGGGATCCACTCCGGCGAGGTCGTCGTCGGCAAGATCGGCGACGACCTGCGCATGGACTACACCGCGCAGGGCCACACCGTGGGACTCGCGGCGCGCCTCGAAGGTCTGGCGCCGGCGCACGGGGTCTGTCTCAGCCGCGCCACCGCCGACCTCGTCTCGGGCTACGTCGAGGTGCGCGACCTCGGCAGCGCGACGATCAAGGGCGTCGCCGAGCCAGTCCCGGTCTTCGAGCTGGTCGGGATGGGCAAGATCACGTCCCGCTTCGACATGTCCCGCGCGCGCGGTCTCACGCGCTTCGTCGGCCGGGGCGACGACATGGCCGTGCTGGAGCAGGCCTACCAGCAGGCGAAGGCTGGCAACGGACAGGT
>JANLUN010000405.1:0-1766 GCA_031363505.1 Planctomycetota bacterium
GCCTGTACTGGCACTTCGTCGACCTCGTGTGGGTGTTGCTCTTCACGATCGTGTACTTGATGTAGGAGAGATGATGTCGAACGAACACGACGGGCACGGATTCAGCGCGAACAAGATATTCATCACGCTCTTCATCCTCACTGCGGTGGAGGTTGCGTGGAGCCTCGTCTTCACGCACAGCCCGCACTGGATCAAGTGGGGCGGTCTATGCGTCTTCGCCTTCTGGAAGGGCATCCTCATCTACACGTACTTCATGCACATGAAGTTCGAGGGTTGGATCGTGAAGGCGCTCGTCGCTCCTACGCCGATCCTCATCGCGATCCTCGTCTTCGCGCTCATGCCCGACGTTTCCTACAACGATCGGCTCGTGTACCCGGTCGGAACCCAGCTCGACAAGTCGGCGCTGCAACCGGGCAAGGTCACGGGCATGATCGATCTGCCGCACGGTTCGACCGCTCCGGCGAAGCATTGATCCGCACCCCTCGAGTTCGGATCGCGCTGGCCGCGCTGTCGATCGTGTGCGCAGTTCCGTCCTGTTCGGAAGCTCCGGGACACGGCGGCAGCTCCGGAGTCGTGCTCGCGCAGCCGCCGAGCTCGGAGCAGAGCTTCGGTGAGGTCGCTGCCTTCACGTTGACGGAGCGCAGCGGTTCGCCGCTCACGCGCGAGGACCTGCTCGGCAAGCCGTGGGTCGCGGCGTTCGTCTTCACGCGGTGCACCGGTCCGTGCCCGAAGATCACGAGCACGATGAAGACCCTGCAGCACCGATTGAAGGACACGAGCGCGCGACTCGTCAGCTTCACCGTCGATCCGGAATGGGACACGCCCGAGGTGCTGCGCGAGTACGCGGACGCCGCCGGTGCCGACAAGGATCGATGGCTCTTCGTGACCGGCGACGAGCGTGTGATTTACGACCTGATCCGCAACAGCTTCTTGTCTCCGGTCGAGCGTGCGCCGGCGAACGAGGCCGCGATCGGAATGCAGGTGAGTCACCGCACGCAGCTCGTGACCGTCGATGCGCACGGCAAGATCCGTGGGTTCTACGAAGGCGAGTCGGAGGCTGCGCTCGATCAGGTCGTCGCTCGATTGCAATTCCTCGAGCGCGAGGGCGCCGCGACAGACGCGCGCTGACGAAGGCGCCAGATCGCGCCGCTCGAGACGATGAACATCAACGAGACTCTTCCGCTCGTGAACGCGATCTTGAACGGCAGTTCTTTCGTGTTCCTCGTGAGTGGGCTCGCCGCGATCAAGTCCGGCCGCAGGGAGCTCCACGAACGCTTGATGATTTGCGCGCTCGTCCTGAGCGGGCTCTTCCTCGCGAGCTACCTCTACTACCACTTCGTCGTGCTGCCGCACGTCGGGCACACGAAGTTCAACCACGCGGGCTTCGTGAAGACGGCCTACTACGTGATGCTCATGAGCCACGTCGTGCTCGCGATCGTCAACCTGCCGATGGTGATCCGCGTCGTGTACCTCGCGAAGCGCGAGCGATGGGACGCGCACAAGAAGCTCGCGAAGGTGACGCTTCCGATCTGGATGTACGTCTCGGTGACGGGCGTGCTCGTCTACCTCGCGCTATACGTGTGGAACGTGCCCGCGAGCTAGCGTCCTGAATCAGGACACGGGGCGGCGCTCACTTGTCGAACTCAATGCGGCCCTGAGGCAGCAGGTACACGATCAGCATCGTGCCGCCCGTCACCGTCGGCACGTGACTCGAGTCCGGCGGCAGCACCACCCAACCCGGCGGCTCGCCCTCAAAGCTCGGCGTG
>JANLUN010000437.1:0-1754 GCA_031363505.1 Planctomycetota bacterium
CGCGCCGACGATTCCGACTGCAGGTGCCACGGCGTCGAGGGTACGCGTGACCGACGTCTCGCGCGCCCGGCCACGGTGCGCAGTTCGACCGAGCTTGGTGCGTAGCCCGCGATCGAGCGCGAGATCAACAGATGGCTGCGCACTCCGCAGTACACGATCTGCGTTGCTTTGCGGATGGCCGGAGCGTCCTCCGCGCGCTTTCATGAACGCCGGAGGTCCAACCATGCAAAAGAATCAGATGAACGCCGCGGACATCATGCGCAAGGACGTCGTCGCGCTCGCGCCCGACGACACGATCGAGCGCGCGCTGGAAGTGTTCGAGGAGCAACGGATCGGCGGAGCGCCTGTCGTCGACGGCCTCGGGAAGTTGCTCGGAGTGCTCACACTCTCCGACGTCACTAAGACCGAGCATTTCTCGGACGGGCGGCTCGGATTGCGCCGCCGCAGCTACGAGATGAGCGAACCTGTGGGCGACGAGCGCGTCGACGAGCTCGATCCCGGCGAGGTCTTCTTCGTCAAGGAGGACTACAGCGCGGAGCTCCTCCACGCCGACCTCGTCGCGGACTGGATGACGCCCGAGGTGATCTCCGTCGCGCCGGACGCGTCGATCGAAGCGGTCTGCCAGGTGATGGCGGAAGAACACATCCACCGCGTCTTCGTCGCCGACGACGGGAAGTTGCGCGGCGTGGTGTCGAGCTTCGACATCGTGCGCCACGTCGCGCGCTCGGCGAAACCGCGGAGCGCGAGCCCGCGCAAGTCACCCGCGCCGCGACCGCGCGCGGCGACGCCGCGCGCGCGCCCGTGAGCGTGCGACGCGAAGCACGCGGCCGGTGCTAGGCGCGCTGACGTGTGTGTTCGTCCGGCCACACGTGTAGTGGTTCGAGCGTTCGACGCGCATCCGCGCTCGTGCGGAGGGAACCACGGAATAGGGCGTACGGCTCGCCGACCGCCGCCCTCAGAGTCGCTGGAACGAACTCGCCGTCGTGGACGGGACGTGGCACTGTCCGCAGCGCGCGCGCTCGGGGTGCGAGCAGCGGATCTCCTCGCGCGCCGCGGGACCGGCGTGGCACGCCTGGCAGTTCTCGCGCATGTTCATGGCGTGCGGCATCACGGGCGGCGCGCCGGGGTAGAGGCGCGTTCCGGGCCGCAGATCCTGCGCGAGCGGGACGAATTCGTTCTGCACGAAGAGCGCATCCAAGCGCTTGTACACGTGGCACTGCTCGCAGCGGCTCGTCGAAGAAAGCCCGGGCGTGAGCTCGTGCGGCGAGGGCGGCGCGAACCCGACGCCGGCGACTGCGAGGCCACGGGCGTTGTGGCACGCAATGCACTCGGCGCCCACCGGTGCGTGCGGGATCGTCGGCGGCGCGCCGTCGTACGCACGCCGCGCCGCGCGCACGAGCGCCGCGCTCTTCGTGTCCGCGGGGCTCGCGCGGTCCGCTGCGGGGCCGCAGCTCGTCGCGAGCGCCAGGATGAATACGGCGTACCTCACGGTCAGATGCGCTCGACCTTCACCGCGCACTTCTTGTAGTCGGGCTCCTTGCTGATGCAGTCCATCGCGTCCAGCGTCAGCAGATTGATCTTCGTCCGCTCGTCGAAGAATGGCACGAACACCGAGCCGCGCGGCGGTTTGCCGCGGCCGTCGACTTGCGCGGCGATCTCGAGGCTGCCGCGCCGGCTGGAGAGCCGCACGCGATCGCCGGACTTCACACCGAGCTCTTGCGCGTCAGCACGGTTCAGCTCGACGTAGGCCTCGG
>JANLUN010000492.1:0-4644 GCA_031363505.1 Planctomycetota bacterium
CGTGACGGGCGGAACGGTCGCCGCGGTGCTCTCGGGCGTGCGACGCATCCGCCGGTGAGATCCGTGTCGGGCTGCGTCGGCTCCCGTACTTGGACTCAACGACGGCGCAACTAGCGCCGATCGTCGAACTCGCGTTCACGGCGATTGCGCCCCTTCCACACGGCGCTACACTCCTCGCCCCTCCGTGCGGAGCGCGCCTGATGCACAGGCCGACCTAGCGGAGGCAAAGGACTGACTTCATGAAGCCGACGGCTCTGGGAATGGTGGAGACCAAGGGTCTCGTGGGTTCGATCGAAGCCGCCGACGCGATGGTGAAGGCGGCGATGGTGGACCTGTTCGGCAAGGAGAAGGTCACCGCCGGCTACGTCACGATGTTCGTCGTCGGCGAAGTCGGTGCGGTCAAGGCGGCGACCGACGCGGGCGCGGCTGCGGCGCGTCGAGTCGGCGAGCTCATCAGCGTGCACGTGATTCCGCGTCCGCACGAGCAGCTCATGCGCATCCTGCCGCCGATGCACGCGCCGGGGAATGCACCGGGCGCAACCGGCGGCGGAACCAAGTCACCGGGCAAACAGCCGGTCGACTAGCGAGCTCGCGCGCTCGCAGTCATCGGACTGACGCGGCGCGCGGTGTTCCATGGGAAGCGATCTCGATCCGGATCTCGTCGCGCTCCAAGAAGTGCGCGACATGGTCGCGCGCGCGAAGCGTGCGTGCGAAGCGATCCACAAGTACGACCAGGCGCGCACGGATGCGCTGTGCGCCGCGATGGCGAAGAGCGCGGCGAATGCGGCGTACGACCTCGCCAGGCTCGCTGTCGAGGAGACCGGCATCGGTCGCGTGCACTACAAGGTGCTGAAGAACCTCTTCGGCGCCGAAGGCGGCTGGGCGTCGATCCAAAAAGAGAAGACGGTCGGCGTCATCTCGCGCGACGAGAAGACCGGCGTCGTCGAGGTCGCGACTCCCGCGGGCGTGATCGCGGGCATCATCCCCACGACGAATCCGACGTCGACCGCGATTCACAAGGCTCTGATCGCCGTGAAAGGTCGCAACGCGATCGTGATCAGCCCGCACCCGCGCGCGCGCCGCTGCATCGGCGAAACGGTCGAGATCCTGCGCCGCGCGATCGAACGCGCCGGCGGTCCGCCCGATCTCGTGCTCTCGCTCTCGAACCCGACGATCGAGTCGACGGGCGCATTAATGAGGCACCGCGACGTCGCGTTGATCCTCGCGACCGGCGGCTCGGGGCTCGTGAAGGCGGCCTACAGCTCGGGCAAGCCCGCGTACGGCGTCGGTCCCGGCAACGTGCCGGCGTACATCGACCGCAGCGCCGACATCGCGTGGGCCGCGGAAGCGATCACCGCGAGTCAGAGCTTCGACAACGCGACGCTGTGTTGCTCCGAGCAAGGCCTCGTGCTCGATCGCCCGATCGCGGAGCGAACGATTGCCGAGCTCGTCAAGCGCGGCGCGCACGTATGCGACGAGCGCGAGACGAAGCTGCTCGCGCGCCTCTGCAACCAGCGCGGTCACATGAACGCGGACGTCGTGGGCCTCGATCCCTGGCGCGTCGCGGAGATGGCCGGATTCCAAGTGCCGAAGCACACGACGATCCTGCTCGCGCACCAAGGCGGCGTCGGCGACGAGTGGCCGCTCTCGATCGAGATCCTCGCGCCGATCCTTTCGCTGCACGTCGTCGACGGGTGGGAGGAAGGCTGCCGCACGTGCATGCAGATGCTCGAGTACGGCGGTCTCGGTCACACGCTCGCGATCCACGCCAAGGACGAGCGCGTGTTGGAAGCATTCTTCCTCGAGAAGCCCGCCAATCGGATCCTCGTGAACGGGCCCGCATCGCAGGGTGCCGTCGGTTACAGCACGAACCTCGTGCCCTCGATGAGCCTGGGTTGCGGCCCACAAGCTGGGAACATCACGTCCGACAACATTACTGCGAAGCACCTGATCAACATCAAGCGCGTCGGTTTCCTGCGCCGCGATTGGAAGGACATCGATCGACGCGATCACGCGCGCGCGTCGGCGTTGACCGGCGATCCGGCGCCGCGCGGGAGCGGGCTGCCGGGAGACCCGGGGCTCGGCGGCGGAAGCGCTCGGCCGAACGCGACCGCGTTCAGTGGCGAGCAGCTCAGCAACTGGCGCGGCAATCCTCCCGTGATGGAGCGCGCGAGTGCGCCGCAGGCGACCGCAGCGACGAAGTTCACGCTGCCGTCGATGGCGCCGAAGGCGCGCTCGTCGTCACCGGCCGCGCCGACGGCACCGAAGTTCACGACGCCGTCGAGCAATGTCGCGAGCGCAACGATCGCGCGCCCTGCAAACACTGCAACGCAGCCTCATCCGTACGTCGGCATGTCGCTCTCCGCCGGAGACATCCAAGCGTTGATGTCGCACGCGGGCGCTGGTTGTCCGCTCGGCCCGTGCAAGGGTTGTCCGCACCACGCGGTCACGACCGGCGAGTGCAAAGCCTGAGACTTAGAGTTCCCTCCCACGAAATGAGAATCCCATGGACAGCATGATCGCTTTGGGCCTGATCGAGACCAAAGGCCTCGTCGGCGCCGTCGAAGCCGCGGACGCGATGTGCAAGGCCGCGAAGGTGACCTTGCTCGGCAAGGAAACGTCGGGCGCTGCGCTCGTCACCGTGATGATTCGCGGCGAGGTCGGTGCGGTGAAAGCCGCGACCGAAGCCGGCGCGGCAGCGGCGAAGCGCGTCGGCGAGCTCGTCAGCGTGCACGTCATCCCGCGACCGGCGAAGGATCTCGATCGGTTCCTGCCGCCGATTCCGGAGTCGAAGTAGGACGCAGCTGAAGAGCGTTTCGCACGCACCGATGGGATCGGGGCGCGCGGAGCGCGCCCCTCATGGTCCAAAACATCGAGCTACGCGGCGCGGTCTTCATCGACAAGATGCAGCCGCAATTCGCCGCGACGTGCGCGACGAACTCCGACGGGTTCTTTCCCGTCGCGGGGGAGACGTCGTTCTGGCTCGAAGTGCGTCCGGGCATCGTCATCAATCGATTGATGGACGTCGCGTTGAAATCGTGCGACGTGCGGCCGGGCGCGCTGATCACGGAGCGCTCGTACGGAACGCTCGAAGTGCACGGGCCGGACCAAGGCATGGTGCGCCAAGCCGGCAGCCTGATCCTGAAAGCCGCCGGCGTCTCGTTCGACGACGCGCTGCGGCCGAACGTGATGACGTCCGAGGTGATCCGCAAGATCTCGGATCACCACGCGATGATGATCAACCGCACGCGCGCGGGCATGCTCGTGCTCGGCGACGACACGCTGTTCACGCTCGAGGTGAATCCCGCGGTCTACGTCGTGCTCGCGGCGAACGAAGCCGAGAAGGCCTCGCCGATTCGACTCGTCGGACTCGGAGCGGAAGGCGCGGTCGGGCGGTTGCGCCTCGCCGGCACCGATGCGGAGATCGACGAAGCCGTGAAAGCGGTCGAGCGCGCTCTCTCCGGCATCGGCGGCCGCGCGAACCAAGGAGTCGACTGATGTTCCTCGGCCGCGTGGTGGGTGAGGTGTGGGCGACGCGCAAGGTCGACGACCTTTCGGGGTTGCGACTTCTCGTCGTGGAAGCGCTCGACGAGCGTCGCGATCCAGCGGCGCCGAAAGTGACGCCCGTCGTCGCGGCGGATGCGCTCGGCGCCGGGATCGGCGAGCACGTCGTCGTCGCGTTCGGCAAGGCCGCGCGCGTCGCGCTCGGCGGCGACGGGGACTTCGCGTTCGAGGCCGCGATTGTCGGCATCGTCGACGACTTCGACGTGCCGGACGCGCCGCCGTCGTGGCGCATGGAGCGTCGCGCCGCAGAGGGAGCGAGCTAGATGCTCATCGGCACCGTCGTAGGCAACGTGTGGTCGACGAAGAAGGACCCGACGCTCACGGGCTTGCGCTTCCTCGTCATCCAACCGTTCAAGCTCGACGGAAGCAAAGCCGCCGAGACGATCATCGCCGTCGATCCGCTCGGCGCGGGCATCGGCGAACGTGTGCTGGTGGTGTTCGGCCGCGCCGCGCGCCATGTGATCGGCAAGGGACACGACATCGGATTCCAGACCGCGGTCAGCGCGATCATCGACAAGATGGAGCTCGAGGACGGACGCGTGATCGGTCCGGTCGCCGCGCAGGACACGAAGTGAGAGAACGCACATGAACCGCAACGATCTGAACCCTGAGCTACGCGACGACGTCGAGCTCGACGCCTGCATCGGTCTTCTCGAGCTGTGCTCGGTCGCGCGCGGCGTCGAAGTGGCCGACGCGGTGCTCAAGGAAGCGCGTGTGGAGCTCCTCTTCTCGACGCCGGTGCAGCCGGGCAAGTACGTCGTCCTTTTCACGGGCGCCGTGCAGGACGTGACCGCGTCCGCGAAGCGCGGTGCCGAGCTCGCCGGCAGTGATCTCGTCGATCAACTCGTGATCCCGCAGATCCACGAACAGGTCGTTCCGATCCTGCGGCGCAAAGGCGGCAAGATCAACGGCAGCCTCGACGCGATCGGCGTCGTCGAGACGAACACGGTCGCGTCGACGATTCAGTCGGCGGACATCGCGCTGAAAACAGCGTCGGTCGACTTGATCGACCTGCGCATCGCGAATGGACTGGGCGGCAAGAGCTTCTTCACGGTCACGGGCGAGGTGAGCGACGTGCGC
>JANLUN010000519.1:0-7811 GCA_031363505.1 Planctomycetota bacterium
AAGAGCGATGCGGATCCCCCATCCTGGACAGGAGGTCGCGCACGGGATCTACGCTTTGGCGCATGCCCGCGTCACGGTCCCTGCGTTCCCAATTCGCGAGGGAATCGAGCGTGGCGAGCGCAGCGCTGAGCCGCTCCGTGGATCGGCCGGTCATGTCACTCGCGCAGGTTTGGTCGTGTTCATGCCGAACGCGACAAGGGCTTGGGTCGCGCGCCGCGTCATTCCATTAATGATGTGCCTGACACATGTCGAGCTCACTGTCCGCTGGCGCGGCCCGCGTTGAAATCGGCGGGTAGGATATAGAAAGAAAGGTTCTAGGAAGTCCGGCCGGCGACCCGATCTTGCTGGACAGGACCGTCCCCCATCGCGATGACTGAGCTGCTCCACCGGATCAAGGTCTTCGTGTTCCAGATGAAGGGACCGGAGCCGAACTACCTGCTGCTGCGCGGCGCGCAGGGCATCGAGAGTTTCTGGGGACCGATCCAAGGCAGCATCGGCTTCGGCGAGAAGCTCGAATCCGCCATCCGGCGCGAGGTCATGGACGACACGGGGATCCTGCGCCCGCTCGACCTGATCGACCTCCAGATGCCCAATCGCCTGTTGATCGGCGACGAGGAGATCATCGAGTGGACGTTCGGCTTCCGCACGATCGGCGCCGCGCATCCCTTGCGCCTCGATCCGCGCTGGTCCGAGTTCCGCTGGGCGGAGTTCTCCGAGGCCTACCCGTCGCTCGAGCTCGATCTCGACCGCGCCGCCATCATGCGGCTGCACACGGTCGTTCGCGCGGCGTGAGCACGGAGCCAGCCTCCGATCTCACGGACGCGTCAGGTCTTCACGAGCGGGAGCAGCGGGTATTTCGCGCCTAGAACGCGCGCGTGATCGGCGCCGAACCACTGCTCGATCACCGAGCCGTACACCGAACGGAAGTCGGTCGTGTGCACGAGGTCGCCGTCGTCGAGATCTTCGAGCGACGGATAACGGCCGACAAGTCCGCCGTTGACGCGCGTCCCCGCGACGAGCATCGGCGCCGCGACGCCGTGGTCGGTGCCGCGTGAACCGTTCTCCTTGAGCCGGCGTCCAAACTCGGAGAACACGACGACGAGCGTCTCGTCGCCCGCATCCGTGCCGCGCATGTCGTCGAAGAACGCCGTAAGCCCCGCGTCGAGTTGCCGCATCAGTGCGTCGTGCCGGTTGCGCTGATTGTCGTGCGTGTCGAAGCCGTCGATCTCGAGCGAGATCACGCGCGAGCCGATCTGCGCTTGGATCAGCGCCGCGGCGACGCGCAGGTTGCGCGCGAAGTCGAGGTCGGGGTATTCCTTGCGCGGCTCGTACTCCGCGACGGCGCGCCGAACGCGCAATGACGAAGCGACCGCGTCCGTGAGGACGCCGCGCAGTCTTCCGAGCACGCTGTCGCTCGCCTTGTCCTTGTCGTTCCGCTTCGGCGGCTGGCCCGCGCCGCCGACGCGCTCGTACGCCGCGAGATCGTCCTCGCGCGTCGCCACCCACTTGTAGCTCGCGGGCGCCTCGAACGAGACCGCCGGATGCGACGTCGAGTGCACGGAGTAGGGCGCGACGCCGCCGACGTGTACGACGAGCTCCGCCGTGTGATCCTCCGGCCACGCCGCGTCGCACATCTTCCCGATCCAGCCGTCACCCGCGCCGCGACCGCGCAGACTCGCCGTGTGCCACACATCCATCGCCTTGAAGTGCGAGCGGATCGGCTCGGGATAGCCCGCGCCCTGCACGATCGCGAGCTCGCCGCGATCGAAGATCCCGCGCAATCCGCCGAGCGCGGGATGGAGGCCGCAGTAATCGCCGAGCTTGTGCACATCCTTGCCGTCGATGCGCGTTGCGACGCGCGCGCGGCCGTAGTTGTCGTCGCCGTACGGGACGAGCATGCTGCAACCGTCGTTGCCGCCGGTGAGCTGCACGAGCACGAGCGTGCGCGGCGCCTTGCCCGTGAACGCTTCAGTGCTCGGCATCCAGAGTTTCACGCCCGCGCGCGCATTCGCGCGCATGACCGCGAGCCCGCCGAGCGCGGTGAGTCCCGCGGTAAGCAGCTGTCGGCGATCGGGGCCTCTTTGATTCGAAGAGCTCATCGCGGTGATCCCAATTGCTCGGTCATCCGAGCTGCGCCTCGGGCAGACTCAAGATCAGGTGCGCCAGACGACGCAGCAGCTTCTCCGCTCCGGCGCCCGCGTCGAAGAGGCTCCCGTCGCGCACGTCGAGCAGCGCGCGCTCGCGAGCCAAGTACTCCGTCAAATTCCGATGCGTGTCCTCGGGCGCACGGATCGCGAGCAATTCGTCGAGCATGCGGTCGACGATCTCGGAGTCCGACTTCGCTCCCGCGCGCTGCATGCGTGACGTGAAGTTGATCGTCGGGCCCCAGCCGCTGAGCTCGAGCCGCTTGAGCGCGCGGTACGCGCCGGCACCGGCGCGCGAGCCCGCTTGTCCGGCGGCCTTGCGCAACTTGTCGCTCATCTTCTCGGGCGTGCCGGTGCCTGCGTCCGCAGCCGGAGGAGTTGCACGACCTCCGTCCATCGTGCCGCCGCTCTCCGCGGCGCCACCGCTGTCCGTGCTGCCACCGGTTCCCGTGGCGCCACCGGCTTGCGAGCTCCCCCCGCTCATCGCGCCGCCGTTCAAGGTCGAACCGCCGCTCATCGTCGATCCGTCGCTGTTCGTAGCAGCGGCGTCGTCGAGATCCTTCTGCGAGAACACCGCGTCGACCGTCACGACGCCGAGCACGAGGCCGGCCAAGTTGCCGCGCTGCATCAACGTCGCAGTCGTGATCCACGCCTCGCCTTCTTCCCAGCCCTTCACGCTCGGCGGCGCGAACAGGCGCTGACCGAGCAGCGTCGTGCTGACTCCCATCACGAGCGGCGGAACGCGAAACGACAACCGGTGCGAGAGTCCGACCATGTACTCGACCGGTCCTTGGACGCGCACGCCCACCACTTCGTCGCGATAGAACTCGGGATCGCGGAAGAGCGCGGCGAGCATCGGCTTGACTTCGTAGTCGTTCTTGCGGAGCAGCGCGGCGTAGCGCTCGACGCGCTCCTTCGACGGTTCGACGCCCTCGAAGTGCTCGATGATGCGCCGCGCAACCCAGCGCGCGCAGGCCGGCTGCTTCAAGAGGATGTCGACCAAGTCGTCGCCGTCGAACTTGCCGCGCTCGCCGAGGATCGTCTTCTCCGTGTCGTCGTGCGACTTCTTGTCGAAGAAGTACGCACCCTTGCGTTCCTGGCGTCCGGTGAGCGCGCGCGCGGCTTCCTTCACGTCCTGCTCGGTGTAGTTCCCCTCACCGAGGCTGAAGAGCTCCATCAACTCGCGCGCGAAGTTCTCGTTCGGGTTGCCCTTCCGGTTCACTTGGTTGTCGAGGTACTGCAGCATCGCCGGATCGGCGGTCATCGAGCGCAGCAGCTTCGCGTAGCTCCCGAGCGCGTGCTCGCGCATGACCTGGTTCTGCTTCAGCGTCTCGTAGGAGCGGTGACCGGGCTCGATCGCCGTGGCGAAGAAGCCGTGCCAGAAGAGCACCATGCGCTCGACGGTCGGCGAGCGGCCGCTCATCATTCGGTCGTACCACCACGCGGTGTAATCGACGAGCTGCTTGCGGTCGCGCTCGCGCAGCTCCTTCTCGATCTTCTCGCGGTCTTCTTGCGACATCTCCTTCTTCTCGCGCCGCTCGAGCCAATCGATGCGCTCGACGAAGAACGGTTCGACGACCTCGTCGACCGTGAGCAATCGATCGACGAGCGCGTCACGGCCGAGTTGGACGCCTTCGTCGATCTCTTCCTGGCGCGCACCGAAGCCCGCGCGATTGAGGAGGTGCTCGACGGCACGTGCATCCCATGCGACGGTGCTCGCGGCGCGTACGGTGCTCGCGTCCACGGCGTGGACCGCGCTCGCCGCATCCGGCTTCTGAAGCTGGGACGCGAGCGTCGGACTCGCGATCGCGAAGGTCGCAAGCCCCGCTGCAATCCACGTCGTTCTTTTCATCGTCATCGTCGCCCCTTTGGACTTGATCGACATCCGTCGAATGGACTTGATCGACATCCGTCGCATCGACTTGCTCGACATCCGCCCCGCGTCTCTTGAGCCAACCCGCAGCCGGACTGAACCCATGCTGCCCGTGGAGGTTCTGCCTCGTGCGCAGGTAGCGCCCCCCATCCGCGGATCCTTACGATGGGCTGAACGCAGCGCGCCGATTCTACCCCTGCGCCGCGCACTGCCTCTCGAGCGCCTTTGACCGCCTCCTCCCACAGCAATGCGGCCTCTGGGAGCGGTCCGCGCGCCCTCCACGACGCCCCGCTCCACTTGCGCGCGTTTCTCGACGTGCTCCGGCGCGAGCACGAGCTGGTCGAGATCACCGCCGAAGTCGACCCCTGTTTAGAAGTCGCCGAAATCCACCGGCGCGTGATCGCGGCGGGCGGCCCGGCGCTCCTCTTCTCTCGCGTAAAGGGTTCGCCGTTCCCGCTGACGACGAACCTGTTCGGCACGAAGAAGCGCATCGAGCTCGCGTTCGGGTCGCGGCCGGAGGAGGTGATGCGCGAGGTCGCGCGGCTGCCGCACGAGCTGATGCCGCCGACGCTCGGAAAACTGTGGGCGAAGCGGCGACTCTTCGGATCGCTGGCGAAGGTCGGAACGTCGCGCGTTGCTCGCGGCGCGGTCAGCGAAGTGTCCGTCGCACCCGTTCGACTCACGCAGCTCCCCGCGTTGCAAACCTGGCCGCGCGACGGCGGCCCGTTCATCACGTTGCCGCTCGTGTACACCGAGCATCCCGAGACTCGTGTCTCGAACCTCGGCATGTACCGCATCCAGATCTACGACGACTCGCACTGCGGCGTGCACATGCAGATCGGCAAGGGCGGCGGCTTTCACTTGGCGGCTGCGGAGGCGAACAACGCGGCGCTCCCGGTGAACATCTTCATCGGCGGTCCCCCGGCGCTGATGCTCGGCGCGATCGCGCCGCTGCCGGAGAACGTCCCCGAGCTGCTTCTCGCGAGCCTCGCGCTCGGCCGAAAGCTTGCGCTCGCCAAGAACCCTCACGGTCCGCTACCGCTCATCGCCGAAGCCGAGTTCGCGCTCGTCGGCGAGATCGCACCGAACGCGCGCCGTCCTGAAGGTCCGTTCGGCGATCACTACGGCTACTACTCCGAAGTGCACGACTACCCGTGGATGCGTTGCACCGCGATGACGTACAGGCGAGGCGCGATCTTTCCCGCGACCGTCGTCGGCAAGCCGCGACAGGAAGACTTCTTCCTCGGCGACTATCTGCAAGAGCTGCTCTCGCCGCTCTTCCCGGTCGTGATGCCGGGCGTGCGCGACCTGTGGAGTTACGGCGAGACCGGATACCACTCGCTGTCCGCGGCCGTCGTGCACGAGCGCTACAAGCGCGAGGCGATGGCGAGCGCGTTCCGCATCCTCGGCGAAGGGCAATTGTCACTGACGAAGATGCTCCTGCTCACGAATCAGCCGGTGGATCTGCGCGACTTCAAGGCCGTGCTGACTCATGTGTTGGAACGCGCCGACTTCCGCACCGATCTCTTCCTGATCGCGAACCTGTCGATGGACTCGCTCGACTACGCGGGTCCGAAGATCAACGAAGGCGGTAAGGGCGTGCTGCTCGGCATCGGGGAGCCGCGTCGCAAGCTGCCGCGAGCGTTCAGCGGCAATCCCGGCCGCGACACGCGCAATGTCGCCGTCTTCTCGCCCGGCTGCCTCGTGATCGAGGCGCCGAGCTACAAGTCAGAACCGGACGCAACGCAGCGCATCGCGCGCGACCCGGCTTTCGCCGATTGGCCGCTGCTCGTGTTGAGCGACGACGCAGAGCGACACACGAAGAGCACGATCAACTTCCTCTGGTCGACGTTCACGCGCTTCAATCCATCGTCCGACATCCACGCGGCGAAGATCGAGCTCGTCGGAACGCACGCCGCGTTCACGGCGCCGATCGTGATCGACTCGCGGATGAAGCCGGGCTATCCCGAGGAGCTCTTCTGCGACGACGCGACGGCAAAGCTCGTCGATCGACGCTGGAACGAGTACTTCGGCGGCACGGTGGAGATGGGCAGCTCGGACCGCGGGCACTTGGCCTGACAGACGATCACTGCGCCGGAATCGTGATCAGCGGCGGGGCTTCTCGCGCTCCCGTGTCGCTGAGCGTGAAGAGCATCTGCATGAACGCAAACGCGCGCTTGCTCCTGAGATCTCGGTCGTCGATCCAGAACCAATGGTCGCGGTATTCGACGGCGACGGATGCGTCCGTGGGCTTGCTCTCCGAGCTGTGGATGCGCACCAAGCCGGAGGCCTGCATCGAATCGTCGTTGGATTCGATGCCCGGTGTGGCGCGACCTTCCTCGACGTCCCCCGCCGGCACCTCCACGTGTCCCGCGATCGTCATCATGATGTGCAGGATCGAGCGCGTCAGGATCGCGAGCTCACGGTCGCTCGCCGCGTTGCCTCCGAACACGAGCGAGAACTCCGCCGCCTGCGGGTCCAGCCGAAGTAGCTGACGCAGTTCGCGAGACTCCGCCAGCGTCTCCTCCGACACGCCGGCGGATCGGATCGTGACGAGGCTCGTGCGCTTCTCGTCTGCCTGCTGCATGACTCGAAAGCTGACCGCGCCGGAACGCTGGATGCTGCGCAGCAGCGTGAGCACGCGTAGGAAACCGGGATCGGGCGGGATGACGCCGGAGATCGACGTCTCTTGATTCTTCAGTCCGTTGATCGACGCCGCCGTCGCGATCAGCACCGCGTCCGCCGGCCAACCGGACTGGATCATGAAGAACACGGCCTCCGGCGGCAGCGGCGTCATCAACGCCTTGACGAACTGATTGCCCGTCATCGGCGTGTACGTGATCGTCGGGCGGTCGGTGAACCGGGCGACGGCGCCGAGGTTCGCGCTGTCGCCCTGGATCGCGGTCGCCGACGAGAGCTGGCCGCCCGCGCTGACTGCGGTCTCCAGCGAGTACCCGGCGACGATCTGACCGACGTCGACGAACACCGGCGGGTCGAGATAGCGCAGCTTGACGATGTTGAGCAGCGTTTGTCGCTTCCACGATTCCGAGAGCGAATCGCTGTAGTTGTAGCGGTCGCGTGCAATCGTCGCGGGGCCGATGCTCGTGCAGCTCGTAGAGAGCGATGCGTTGAGCGCGGCCAGCACTGCGAAGGCGAACCGAGTGATCAGCGTACCGACGCGCATGGCGGGCCTTTCGCTCAACTGTTTCGGAAGTCGTAGAACTCCGGATGCTTCAGCGCCGGCGCCGCTGCGCGCCGGATCTGCAGCGTGCGAATCGCCCACAAGTCGCGGAAGATCCGGTACTGGAGCGCGGTCTGGTCGAGATAGTCGACGCCTGCGCTGCCGCCCGTTCCCGTTCGACGTCCGATCACGCGCTCCACCATGCGCGCGTGGCGTTGACGGAAGATCACGAACAGTTGCTCGAGCTCGACCAGGCCGTCGAGCACTTCGCGCGGCCAGGCGAGGAGTGGGAGCTCGCGGTACGTCTCGATGAAGAGCATCGCGACGCGAATCCGCGCTCGCAGCGCGCCGCCTTCCGCATCCGTGGGCGACAAAAAGCTCTTCACCGACGCTTTTTCGGCCTCGTAGCGCGCGCGCAGGCGCGTGACGTCGTCCTTGGATTGCGCGACTGCGGCCGCGCGCGTGCAGGCGGAGTCCACTTCCGCCGCGTGCGCGGCCAGGAACGCGTTCACGAACTCCTTCAATCGCGATGGCGCGTCCTTGTCGCTCGCGAGCGATCCATCGATCGGCGTGCGCGCGAGCCAACTTTCGATCGCGCCCTTGAGCGTCGGAC
>JANLUN010000528.1:0-2548 GCA_031363505.1 Planctomycetota bacterium
GGCGAAGCGCGTTGCGATTCGCGACTTGCTCGAGCACTTGGGGCGAGCCGCAGAAGACGCACTCCTGCGCGGTCGTCGCGGCATCGAACTTCACCTCCGCGCCGCAGTTCTTGCACCGGACCGCGCGCGTCTCGAGGCCGAGTCCACGCGCTGCGCTGCCGGCGTCCTCGAGCGCGTGCTCGACGATCGTGCCTTCCGCGCGCGGCACTTGGATCCGGTGCGAGCAGTGATCGCAGACGAGCGCGTCTTGGTCGGGATCCCAGGCCATCTCGGCACCGCAGCTCGGGCAACGGAAGCGAACGCCCTCCGACGGCGCCGTGGGCGTCGGAGAATCGGACGTCGCTTCGGGGGGCTCGCTCACGAGTGCACGGCTACGCCGTGAATGCGGCGCTCTTCACCGCGCGATGCGGGCACGTGCCCTTCTCGACCTTCGAATGAATCCGTATCGTTCTGCGTACGCACGGCCTTCGAAGGTTCGAGCAGGCACGAGAGTGAGGAGAGCACGATGGGTGTGATCGATTGGTTCAAGCGCGGCGTCGGCGAGATGATGATCGCTCGTCCGGACGATGCCAAGGCGCACGTCGTCTGGAAGCATCCCGATCCGACGATCCCGATGAAGTCGCAGCTCACGGTCGAGGCCGACGAGCAGGCGGTCTTCTTCCGCGACGGCAAGGTGGTCGGCACGCTCTCCGCCGGACGGCACACGCTCGAATCGGCGAACATCCCGTTCCTGTCGAACCTGGTCGACAGCATCACCGGGGGCAACGTCTTCATCGCCGAAGTCTTCTTCGTCACGATCCGCGAGAACGCGGGCGTCAAGTTCGGCGGTCCCGTTGGACACGTCGAGGACCCGAAGAGCGGCATCCCGGTCGAGACGATGGTGCACGGAGAGTTCTCGTTCCGCGTGACGGATCCCGCGCAGCTCATCGTCGGCCTCGTCGGCATGGGACGCGCGGAGAGCTACCAAGTCCGCTCGTGGATGAAGGAGCAGGTGCTCAAGGTGATCCGCGACCGGATCGCGAGCCTGTTCGTGAAGAACAAGTGGCCGCTGCTCGACGTCACGTCGGGCGCGTACACGGAAGAGATCGAAGGCGAGGTGCTCGCGGGCCTCGGCAAGCACGTCGCGAGCTACGGCATCGAGATCGTGCGCCTAGGTAACTTCGTGATCGCGATCGACGAGCAAGACGCGGCGAACCTCAAACGCGTGTACACCGACGCGGCGTATCTGCGCACGGTCGGCGGCGTCGGCAACTACCAACAGTTCGCCGCGGGCAAGGCGATGCTCGGAGCCGGCGAAGGCATGGCGAAGGGCGGCGGCGGAGGCGGCGATTCGTCGATGCTCAGCGGCGCAGGACTCGGCGTAGGGATCGGACTCGCGCAGATGCTCGTGAAGGATCAACGCGGCGGACACGCGCTGGCGCCGGCGGCCGCGGGCGTCTTGTGCGCGAAGTGCGGCGCGAGCGTCGCGCCCGGCAAGTTCTGCAGTGCGTGCGGCACGGCGCTCGTCACGCAGGCGGCGAGCTCGCCGTTCTGCAGCTCGTGCGGCACTCCGCTGACCGCCGACGCACGCTTCTGCGGGCAGTGCGGGAAGTCGCGCGCTCCCTGAGGCGCTACTCGCCGACGAGCTCGCGATCGGCTGCCTGCGCCGCTGCACGCCCGGCAGCGACGTCGACGAAGCACAGCACCGCGCCGCCGACGACGAAGAAGCCGATCAGCGCGAGGATCGCGTTGCCGCTCGTCGCGCTCGCGGTGAACACGAGCGGGCCGAGGACGCCGGCGAACTTCTCGAGCGTCGAGAAGAGACCGAAGAACTCGGCCGACTTGTGGCGCGGGACGAGGCTCGCGAACAGCGAACGAGAGAGCGACTGCGCACCGCCTTGTACGACGCCGACCAGCCCGGCCATCACGAGGAACTCAACGGCGCTGTCCATGCGGAACGCGAGTACCGTGATCCCGACGTACGCGACGAGCGAGACGAGGATCGCGACCTTCGGCCCCGTGCGCACCGCGAGCCGGCCGAACAAGATCGTGAACGGGATGCCCGTGAACTGCGCGAGCAAGATCGCGGTGATCATCGTCGTGCGCGAGATGTCGCGCTCCTCACCGAAGAGCACCGCCATGCGCACGATCGTTCCAATGCCGTCGTTGTAGACGAGGAACGCGACGAGCAGCAGGAACGCGTGCTTGTACGACCGTAGTTCGCGAAACGTCTCCGACAGTCGAGTGAACGCGACGCGCACGGGATTGTCGGTCGAGCTCTCGTCGGGCTCGAGCGGCACGTTCGGCTCCGACACTCGGCGAAACAGCGGGATCGAAAAGACGGTCCACCACACGGCGACGAGGACGAATGACGCGCGCGCGGGAATGCTCGCTGCGACGTGCGCCGCATCGAATCCGAACCATGCGGGCCGCTGGATCATCGCGAGCGACAACGCGAGACACAGTCCGCCGCCCAGGTATCCGAGCGCGTAGCCGCTCGTCGACAGTCGATCCATGTCGCGCGCGCGTCCGGCGACCACGTGCGGCAAGAGCGCGTCGTAGAACACGA
>JANLUN010000536.1:0-6599 GCA_031363505.1 Planctomycetota bacterium
CTCGTTTCGACCGTCGTCATCGGGTTCACGGTCAAGTTCCTGGACACCGCGTACGCGTCGCCCACGGAGCCGCACGGCATCGGCAGCCCGCAGTTCCCGGCACCCCAGGCGACCTTGATGGCGACGATCATCAAGGGCGTGATGTCGCAGAACCTCGACTGGAGCTACTTGCTCGTCGGCGCCGGACTCAGTCTCACGGTCTTCCTGTGCGGCGTGTCTCCGCTCGCGTGGGCGGTCGGCGTGTACCTGCCGATCAGCACGACGTTCCCGATCTTCCTCGGCGGTTGCCTGCGCTGGGTGTGCGACAAGATGCGCGGCGAATCGGGCGAGAGCGAGATCTCGCCTGGGATGCTGTTCGCGACGGGACTCGTCGCGGGAGGCACGCTCACCGGCGTATTCAGTGCGATCCTGAAGGCGATCCCAGCCGGCGACGACAGCGACGTCCTCACGAAGCTGCAGCACATCGGCGAGTCGTTCCAGGCGGACTACGTCGCCAAGGTGATGAACCTCGACCTCTTCGGCCTGCTCTTCTACATCGCGCTCGGCTTCATCCTCGTGCGCGTCGCGATGAAGAAGACGAAGGACCTCGGCGGTAGCGCTTCGTGAGCGAAGCGCGCGCAGACTTCGAGCCGTACGTTCCGGCGAGCGAAGCGCCGCCCGAGCTGACGTTCCGTGCGCTCGCGTTCGGCGCGCTGCTCGGCGTCGTGTTCGGCGCGGCGTCGACCTACCTGGCGCTGCGCGTCGGCTTGACGGTGTCGGCTTCCGTGCCGATCGCCGTTCTTGCGGTGTGGGCGATCAAGCGCAAGAACGGCCAGCGCGCGATCCTCGAGCACAACATCGTGCAGACGACGGGCTCGGCCGGTGAATCGGTCGCGGCGGCGGTCGTGTTCACCGTGCCGGCGCTGATCTTCCTCGGATATCCGCTGCAAGTCGGCATCACGACGTTGATCGCGATCACGGGCGGCATGCTCGGCGTGCTGATGATCGTGCCGCTGCGGCGGTACTTGATCGTGAAGGAGCACGGCGTCCTTCGCTATCCCGAGGGCAAGGCGTGCGCGGAGATCCTGCAAGCCGGCGAGCGGGGCGGCACGTCGGCTCAGAAGGTCTTCATCGGTCTCGGCGTCGGCGCCGCGTTCAAAGCGTTCCAAGCGATTCTCGGCGGCACGAAGGCGACGCTCGAGCGCGAGATCCACGGCTTCCGCGGCTCGTCCGTCGCAACCGACTTCGCGCCCGAGCTTCTCGGCGTCGGCTACATCCTCGGGTACCGCACGTCGCTCATGATGGTCGCGGGCAGTCTGCTCGCGTCGTTCATCCTCGTGCCGATCATCGTGCTGTTCGGCTCGGGACTCGAAGCGCCGCTCGATCCCGCGGTTGGATTGATCCGCGACATGGGCCCCGGCGAGGTCTGGCACAACTACGTGCGTCACATCGGCGCCGGCGCGGTCGCGATGGGCGGACTCTTCGCGCTCGCGCGCGCGCTGCCGTCGATCGGAGCGTCGATCAGCGCGTCGGCGAAATCGCTCATGGGCGGCGGCGCGGGCAGCGCGTCCAGCGCGCGCACCGATCGCGATGCTCCGACCGCGGCGCTCGTCTTCGGCGCGATCGGCATCGTCGCGTTCGTGTGGCTCGTGCCCGCGTTCCACATGAACATCCTGGGCGCGCTGCTCATCCTCGTGCTGGGCTTCGTGTTCTCCGTTGTTTCGTCGCGCATCACCGGCGAAGTCGGCTCGACGTCGTGCCCGCTCTCCGGCATGACGATCGGCGTGCTGATGGCGACGTGCGGCATGTTCTTGCTCGTGGGCTGGGAGGGCTCGACCTACAGCCGCTTGGCGCTCGTCATCGGCGCGGTTGTGTGCATCGCGATCTCGAACGCGGGCACGTGCTCGCAAGACCTGAAGACCGGCTTCTTGCTCGGCGCGACGCCGGTCAAGCAGCAGGGCGCGCTGCTCGTCGGCGTGCTCACGTCGGTGCTCGCGGTCGGTTGGACCGCGTACCTGCTCAACCAAGCGGAGACGACCGAGACGAAGATCGAAGCGCCGTTCGTGGTCCCGCCGCGCGTCATGGCGGACGTCGTCGACGTGCCGGCTGCGTCCGACGGTCAGACCTACGCGTTCGTGCGCATGTCGCGCGCCGACCTGCCGCAAGGTCACCCCGAAGGCACGTACCTCGTCGACCGCGCGTCGGGCGAGGCGCGCTACCTGCGCGAGGACGGCATCGGCGCCGGCCGCCTGAAAGCGCCGCAAGCGAAGCTGATGTCCGTCGTCATCGACGGCCTGCTCACCCATAAACTCCCGTGGAACCTAATCCTGCTCGGCGCGGCGATCGCGGTGTTCGTCGAGCTGCTCGGCATTCGATCGCTGACGTTCGCGGTGGGCGTGTACTTGCCGCTCGCGTCGACGATGCCCGTGTGGCTCGGCGGCCTCGTGCGCAAGATCGCCGACAAGCGCTACAAGCGCGAGCCTGACGCGGAGGACGAACCGGAAGGCACGCTCTACTGCTCGGGCCTGATCGCCGGCGCGTCGATCCTCGGAATCGTCGCGGCGCTGCTCGCGTTCATCCCCGGCTTCGACCGCGAGAACGGCTACCACCCCGCGGTCGCGTTCCTGCGCCACCTGCCGACGGCGACGAGCGATCTCTTCGGCCTCGCGCTCATCGGTCTGATCGGTTGGCTGATGTACCGCGGCGCAGCGAGCGCGAAAAAGCCCTGAACGGTCGATAGGGTCCGTCGTGCGTCCGCCCAAGGTCTCGGTGCTGATCCCGACGTGGAACGGCGAGGCGGATCTCGCGCGTCTCCTGCCGGTGCTCGCTGCGCAGGATCTCGACGGCGACTTCGAGATCCGAGCGATCGATTCCGATTCGAGCGACCGCACGCGGGAGATGCTCGCCGCCGCGAACGTGCCGTGCGAGCGCATCGCGCAGAGCGAGTTCGGCCACGGCAAGACTCGGAACGCGCTCGCGCGCGCGTCACGCGGCGAGATCCTCGTGTTCCTCTCGCAGGACGCGCTGCCGCAGGGCGCGAACTTCCTCGAGCAGCTGACGGCGCCGTTCGCGGATCCGAAGGTCGCCGGCGTCACCGCGCGGATCCTCCCGCACGCGGAGGACGATCCGCTGACGGCGCGCACCGTGCTCGCGGCGCCGGAAGCTTCGGCGGTGCCGGACGAGCGCGTCCAATTCAACGACGTCGCGAGCGCCGTCCGGCGCTCGGTGCACGAGGCGATCCCGTTTCCCGATGTCGAGTTCGGCGAGGACTCGGCCTGGGCCGAGCGCGCGCTCGCGGCCGGCTGGAAGATCGCGTTCGAGCCCTCCGCCGTCGTCTTCCACGCGCACCGCTACGGTCCGCGCACGGCGTTCGCGCGCTACAAGATCGACGCGCGCTTCCAACGCGAGGTCCACGGCCGGCGCGTGCGACCGACGCTCGTCTCGCTGATCCGCGGCATCGCGTACGAGGTCTGGAGCGACGTGCGCTTCATCGTCCGCGAGCGCGCGTCGCCCGTGCACTTGCTGCGCTCGCCGTTCCTCAGGTCCGCGCAGATGCTGGGCCAGTACCTCGGGAGCCGTGGTCCGATGGGCGAGGCGCGCGGACGCGCCGGCTGAAATCGGCCCGCGGCTGCCGTATTCTCCCACGATGCGCCCCGTCCGCTCTGTCTCCGTCCTGATGCCCACGTGGCAGGGGATCGAATTCCTGGAGCGCGTCCTTTCCGCTCTAGCGCGCCAAGAGACGGCGATCGCGTGGGACTTCAGCGCGATCGATTCGGGCTCGACCGACGGCACGTGGGAGTGCCTCGGTCGTCACGCCAAGAGCTTTCCGGTTCCGTTTCGACGCCGGCGCATTCACAAGCTCGAGTTCGACCACGGCGACACGCGCAACGAGCTCGCGGCGGGGAGCACCGGCGACTTGCTCGTGTTCCTGACGCAGGACGCGATCCCGGCGTCCCCTTGCTGGCTCGCGACGCTCGTGAAGAACTTCGACGATCCCGCAGTCGGCGCCGCGTACTGCCGCAACGTTCCGCGGCCGGACGCGGACCTCCTGACGCGCATCTTCAGCGCGGAGGACGACGGCTACTGGCCCGACCGCCGCGTCGCCCGCCTTCCGCCGCCGGAGGAGTACGCGCGCCTCAACGGTCACGAGCGCCGCTTTCTCTACAACTTCAACGACGTCGCGTCGGCGGTGCGCCGTGAATTGTGGGAACGCCATCCATTCCCGCGCACGTGGTTCGGCGAGGACGTGCTGATGGCGCGCGGGATCCTGGAAGCGGGCTTCTCGGTCGTCTACGACACGGACGCGGTCGTCGAGCACAGCCACGACTACGACGAGCGCGAGATGTTCGAGCGTGGCCGGCTCGACGGCCGGTTCAACGCCGAGTGGGTCGATCGCATCACGGTCGTGTCGCGCGCGGACGCGCGGAAGCTCGCGCGGCTCGCGGTCGAGCGCGATCGTGCCGCGCTCGGGAAGGAGCCGATCGATGCCGCCGCGCGCGAGCAAGCGACCGCGCGCGCCGAAAAGCTGCGCAGCGCGCTCTTCGACGGGATGTACGAGGGCGCGCAAGCGCGCGCGCGCCAAGGCACGTCGCGCATGCTCGATCGCACACAGCTCAAGATCCTGTACGTCGTGCACGGCTTCCCGCCCGATACGTGGGCCGGCACCGAGATCTACACGTACAACCTCGCGAGCGAGATGCAGCGCCGCGGGCACGAGGTCACGATCTTGACGCGCGTTCCCGCGACGAAGAGCGTCGCCGACGGCGGCCCGGCGGATTTCTCGATCGAGGACACGAACTTCCAGGGTCTGCGCGTCCTGCGCATGACGCACCGGCTCGAGCACAAGAGCCTGCGCGAGAGCTTTCGGCAGCCGCGCGCCGAGGCCGCGTTCCGCGCGCTGCTGCTTCGCGAACCGTTCGACGCCGTCCACTTCCAGCACTTGATCCATCTCTCGGCCGGCCTCGTCGAGGTCGCGCGCGAGCGCAACCTCGCGACGCTGATCACGTGCAACGACTACTGGGCGATCTGCTCGCGCGTGCAGATGATTCGCCCAGACGGCGTTCGCTGCGAAGAGAACATGCGCAGCGGCTGCTTCCTGTGCGTGAAGGAGCGCGGCCTCGCGCACATCCCGCGCATGAAGAAGCTCGACCGCGTCGCCGCGCCGCTGCTCGACGCGATGGCGGCCGGCTCGCGCCACGGACGGAAGCTGGGCGCCGGGATCGCGCGTCGCTGGGAAGGCTTTGCCGAGATGCGCTCGCGACACGAGTCCGTGACGAGCGCATTCAAAGCGGCCGACCTCTTGATCGGGCCCAGCCGCTTTCTCCGCCAGAAGATGATCGACAGCGGCGGCTTCGACGAGCACACGTTCGTGTACTCCGATTACGGGATGCGCACCGACTACCTGAAGGCGCTCGAGAAGCGGCCCGATCCGAAGGGCCGCATCCGCTTTGGATTCGTGGGGTCGCTCGTGTGGTACAAGGGGGACGAAGTGATGCTGCGCGCCATGCGAGAGCTCGATCCGGCGCGCGCCGTGCTGCAGATCCACGGTGACTTCAAGCCCGAGAAGGACGCGCACCACGCGGAGTTGAAGAAGCTCGCGGGCCCAGCGGTCGAGTTCTGCGGACGCTTCGACAACTCGCGCTTGTCGGAGGTGTACTCGACGATCGACGTATTGATCGTGCCGTCGATCTGGTACGAGAATTCGCCGCTGACGATCCACGAAGCGTTCTTGACGCACACGCCGGTCGTCGCGAGCGACATCGGCGGCATGGCGGAGCTCGTCACCGACGGCGTCGACGGACTGCACTTCAAGACTGGTGATTCCGCCGATCTCGCGAAGAAGCTGAAGCGTTTCGTCGACGAGCCCGACCTAATCGAGCGGCTCTCGAAGTCGTGGATGCACGTGAAGTCGATCGAGGAGGACGGTGCGTCGACCGAGTACCGCTACCGCGCGCTCGTGTGTCGTCACGCTGCGCAATCGCCCGCGCGCGGAAGTTCGACGCTGCTCGAATGGGCCGGCGTCGATTCGACGTCGCGCAATGGACCGGTGGAAGAGCAGGGCGTCGACACGCTGCTCCTGCGGCCCGGAAACACCGCGGCGGAATACGCGATCGACGGCGCCGGCGGCGGGCTGCGCACGATCCGCATCGTGCAGAAGGCGCTGGGCAGCGAGCCGCAAGTCGTGCTCGGCGGCCGCATCTCGATCGACGGCCGCGAGGTGGCGCGCATTCCGTCGGTGCAATCGCAGGGGCGCGATCAGATGTTCACACACGAGTTCGAAGTCGAGATCGCGCACGGTGCGCGGCGACTGCGCCTCGAGTGCTCGCCGGCGGGCAGCGGACCGGCCACCCACCTGCGCATCCAGCGCGTCGCCGTGCTCGCGACCGAGAGCGCGGTCCCGATCGCTTCATGAGCGGCCCCGAGAAAACGACGGGCGGGCGCCAGAACGGTCCGCGTCGCTTGCGCACCGACGCGCTCGAAGTCTCGCCGGACCTCGTCGTCGAGCCGGGACCGCCGCTCGACGCGAAGAAGCTGCCGCGCGCGTCGATCGTGATCCTGAACCTGAACGGCAAGCACCACCTGCGCGGCTGTTTCGACAGCCTGCGCGCGCTCGATTATCC
>JANLUN010000548.1:0-14562 GCA_031363505.1 Planctomycetota bacterium
GCGAGCGCGACCGCGAGCGCAAGATGCCGATCGTCGTCGGACAACGCTTCGAGGAGCAGGCGACTCGACTCCGCGTCGCCGCTTCGCGTAGCCGCGAGCACCGCTTCGCGATCCTCGAGGCGGAGATGGCGTGCGAGCCAACGGCTGGCCTGCTTGCGCAGATCGCTCGACGGCGATGTGAGGTCGCGCAGATAGTGCGCCGTGTCGCCTTGCTCCGCGCGATCGCGAGCAATCGATGCGGTGCTCGCCGAAACGGGCAGAGCCGCAAGCATCACGATGACGAGCGCGCGCAACATTCTGGCGGTCAGGTTATCGTCGATCGTGCGCGGCGGCTCCTCCATTGTTAACGTGTCGCGCCACCGCGCGCTGCGACGTGCAGAGTGCTCCCAGCCCAATAGACACGCTGCTTCGGCAACTCACTCGCAATGTTCAAGAGACTCTTGATCGCCAACCGCGGAGAGGTGGCAGTCCGCATCGCGCGCGCCGCGCGCGAGCTCGGGATCGCGCCGGTGTGCGTCGTTTCGCAAGCCGACGAGCGCGCGGGTTGGACGCGCGCGATGGACGAAGTCGTGTGCATCGGCGGATCCGCGCCGCGCGAGAGCTACCTCCAGATCGAGCGCGTCGTGCAAGCCGCGTTGCAGACCGGCTGCAGCGCCGTTCATCCGGGCTGGGGATTCCTCGCCGAGAACCCACGTTTCGCCGCTTTGTGCGAGCAACACGGCATCACGTTCGTGGGCCCGAGCGCGGCCGTCATGCAGCGCATGGGCCTCAAGTCCCCCGCCAAAGCCGCGATGCGCGCGGCGGGTCTGGCGGTGATCCCCGGATCGAACGGCTTGCTCGCGAGCGTCGACGAAGCGCTCGAGTGCGCGCGCAGCGTCGGTTATCCGGTGATCCTCAAAGCCGACGCCGGCGGCGGCGGCCGCGGGATGCGCCTCGTGCAGAGCGAAGCCGGGCTGCGTGATGCGTACACCGCGGCGTCCGGCGAAGCGCAGTCCGCGTTCGGAAACGGCGCGCTCTACCTCGAGCGCTACGTGAGCGGTGGTCGGCACATCGAGGTGCAGCTCCTCGGCGACAGGTTCGGTCGCGCCGTGCACTTGTTCGAGCGCGAGTGCTCGATCCAGCGCAATCACCAAAAGCTCATCGAAGAGAGCCCGAGTCCCGCGCTCACGCCCGCGCGACGTCAAGAGCTTGGCCTGCGCGCCGCACGCGCGGCGGTGTCGATCCGCTACGCAGGCGCGGGCACGATCGAGTTCCTGCACGACGCGTCCGGCGAGCTCCTCTTCATGGAGATGAACACGCGGCTTCAAGTCGAACACCCGGTCACCGAGATGGTGACCGGGATCGACATCGTCAAGAAGCAGCTCGCGATCGCCGCGCACCGTCCGCTCGGAATCGAGCAGGATGACGTGGTGCTCGACGGCCACGCGATCGAATGTCGAATCAACGCCGAGGATCCTGCGCAAGGATTCAAGCCGTCGCCTGGGATCGTCGACGCGTTCGACCTCCCCACCGATCGCGGCCCCGGACGCGTGCGCGTCGACACGCATCTTTCCGCGGGCGACGAAGTGCCGCCGTACTACGACTCGCTGATCGCCAAGGTCATCGCGCACGCGAAGACGCGCGAGCTCGCGATCGAGACGATGCTCGCGTGCTTGCGCGCCGCGCGTGTCTCCGGTGTCGCGACGACGATCCCGCTCCATGTCGCCGTGCTCCAGAGCGCCGAGTTCCGCCGCGGCGAGTACGACACGCGCTCGATACCGGGTTGGCCGCCGCCCGCGGACAAGGGCGCGGCGCGCGCGAAGAGCACCTCGACGACGCCATGATCCGGTCGCATGCGCGCGGCATTTCGGCTGCGGTGCTCGCACTCTGCGCCGGTTGTTTCGCTCCGCCCGCCCTACTGCCGCCGCGCGCCGTAGACCTCGCGCGAGCGCTGAACGAGTACCCGGCGGAGACCGAAGTCGTGGCGATCGAGGTCGAGCCGAACGTCGAGCTCCGTGGTCTCTTCGTCCCGTCGCAAGCGAACGCGCCCGTCGTGCTGCACCTGCTCGAGTCCTCGGGCTCGGTCGCCACGCGGTGGTTGCACTTCGCGCCCGTGACGCGGCAGCTCGCCGACTTGGGCTATGCATCGCTCCTCGTCGACTACACCGGCATCGGTCTGTCGCAAGGCGATTCGTCGGTGTCGAACCTGCAACGCGATGCGCACGCGATGTGGGACGAGGCGCTGCGCCGGGCGGGCGGCGATCCACAGCGCGTCTATCTGCGCGCTACATCGCTCGGCACGATCGCCGCCGCGCTGCTGCTCGAATCGGGCGTCAGGCCGGCGGCGATGGTGTGGATCGCGCCGGTGTTGCCGGACAGCGCGACGAGTCGCTTCGCGAGCGCGTTCCACGGTCGAGTGCTCGGATGGGCAGCGGCGGCGATCTACCGCGACATCGCGGACGTCGACGTGGTCGCAGCGCTCGAGTCCGCGCAGATCCCCGGGCTCGTGATCTCTCCGGCGCACGACGTCCTGCTCACCAACGGCGAGCGTGACGCGATCGCGGCTGCGCTCTCCCCCGCCGCGCGATTCCGCCTGCGCGGCGGCGGCCACATTCAGCTCGCGTATGAAGCGCACGCGCTGCTCCGCGAAGAGATGCGGGTGTTCGTGCCGTGCTGCACCCCGGAAGCATTGACGCAACGCGTGAACGGCGTGTTGGCTGCGCTCTCATTAGACGCGTCGGCGCGCTTCGCAGAGGGGAGCCCCGAGCGCGCGCAGCTCGCCCGCTTGTGCATGCTTCAGCGCGGCGAGCACGCGCCACTCGTCGCGGCGGCGGCGCTCGCGATTCCGAAGCCTTCGATCGCGGCGCGACTCCTCTGGCTCCTCGCGCGCAATCCCTACCGAGAGCTCGATTTTGCGGAGCTGTGCGCTGTGCTGTCCCTCGACGACCCGGCGGGTGATCTGCCGATCGATCTCATCGAGCGCGCTTCGTCCCTCGCCGACGCGGCGAGCAAGTTGGGCTTGCTGCGACGCAAGTTCACCGCGTCGCAGATCGCGTTCGCTGGGATCGAAGACGGCGAGCACGCGGACGACGTCGACATGACGTCGAGCGTGGAGACCGGTGGAGAGAACTTCGAGCTGCACGTCGGCGGCCGCGAGTTGTTCGACGCGCTCCTCGACCGCGGGCTTTCCATGGAGGACGCCGAGCGACAGTTCATCCGCGTGCTGCTCAAGGCGCAGCGCATCCCCGACCGTCTGACGGCCGCACGGCGCATCGAGGTCAAGGAAAATGACGAGTGGCGAACGCTGGAGATGGATCGAGCGAAGATGCCCGTCGAGCCCAAGTCGTATCACATGGACATCGAGAACTTTGGGAACTCGGCCGAGTCACAGCGCAACTCGACTCAACCGTTAGACTGATCTACCCGTGCACCGCGACCGCCGTGCACATCCCTGGCGCTGCGATGAGGGTGTGACATGCGACGAGCGTTGCGATCGATCGGTCTCGGATCCCTGTGGTTGACGGCACTCGTCGCGAGCGCGACGGCGCAGTCGCCCGAGCCGCGCCAAGTCGCCGCGCCCGCGAGCGACATCCTGTCGGGGCTCGTCCGACTGCCCGATCCCGCGTCGACACCGAGTGTCTCGCGCGCCGCGATCGTGCCACTCGATTTCACCCGCGCGCGCGACTTATGGTGGAGCGCAGAGGTCGAGCTCCCGATCGATCGCGCAGGCGATGTCGCGCTCGCGTTGCTTTCCCCCGACGCGGGCGCATGGACACTTCACGTCGCGACGGGATCGAATGCGTCGATCGAGCGGCGGGTCGCGCCTGCCGGCGACGACATGCCCGGCTGGGTCGTCGCGCGGTACGACGTGCGCAATGCACCGGCGGGTCGCTGGACGCTCCAAGTGAAGGCTCCGAACTCGCCGCGCCCTCCGGCGAACGGGTGGCTCCTGGCGCGCACGGCGAGCGATCTGGAACTCGCGGCCCACGTCACGACGCAGCGATTGCTCGCGGACGAGCCGATCGGGATCTCGGCACGCGTCAGCGATGAGAGAGCGCACGTCGACCGGATGCGCGTGATCGTCGAAACGACCGCAGGCACCACTACGATCGCCATGCTCGACGACGGCGAGCACGCCGATGGCGCGCGCGCGGACGGAGTCTTCGGAGCGTGGATCCAAACGTCGACGCCCGGTGACGTTCGCGCGCGCGTCGAGTGCACTGGATCGGCGGGTGACGGCGCGGCGTTCCTGCGCACGGCGCAGCTCACGTTCCCCGTGCTCGAGCGCGCGCTCGCGATCACCGGTCCCGCGAGCGGGCAGTTGACCGACGGCCGACTGCGCATCGAGATCCGCGCGCTACCGCTCTCGCAGCGCGCAAACTTCCACGTCAGCGCCGAAGTGTGGGGACGCACGCAGGGCGGCACGCGCGTGCCGGTGTGTTGGTTGTCGCGTCAAGTTCAACCGGCACAGCGTGACGGCGAGTGGGCGCTGCCGCTCGACCTCGATCTGCGCTGGCTCGACGTCACGGCGGCGCACGCGCCACTCGAGCTGCGACAAGTGCGCGTACAAGATCCCGACACCGAGACGGTGCTCGAATTCGTCGAACAGCTTGCCCTCGACGCGCCGGTGCTACGGTCGCCAGCGCCCGGCGGCGGTTCGATCACGAGCGAGATGTTGACCGGCGGCACGGCGCTCACTCTCGCCGCGCCTGGACACGCGCCCCTCGGCGTGCAGCCCAAGCCGCGCGTGCCCTCGCTGATGCTCGTGCACGGTTACTGCTCGGGCGGGAGCGTCTGGCCCGCCGCCGACTTCACGCAGCCGAAGACCGTATTCCTCGATCCGAATCAGAACCGCACGCACAACCAGTTCGCGCTGCTCATGTATCAGGCGGCAGTGGCCGCGGGCATCCGCTCGTTCGGCGTCGTCGCGCACAGCCAAGGCGGTGCGGCCGCGCTGCACCTCCTGACGTACTACCACAGCCCGCTCGACTTCTCCGTCGGAGCACGGCGCATCCAGAGCGTCGCGACGCCGTACCAGGGAACACCACTCGCTTCGCTCGGCTCGTTCGCGTGTGGAGTCAACAACGACATGACGCCCGCTGGCTCGGCGACTTGGCTCGCGGGCATTCCCAGCTGGGCGCGCGCGGAGGTGTACTTCTGGACCACCTCGAACTCGGGCTCGGCCTGCCAATTCCTCACGGACTTCTTCCTAACGAACCCGGAGGACGGAACGGTCGAGCAGTTCCGCGGGCAGTTGCCCGGCGGCAACGGCATGGGACACGTGACCGGCTGGTGTCACACGACCGGGATGAGCAACCCGGCGAACTACACCGACCACGCGCGCAACCTATCGATGGATGCGGCGGCGGCGCGCTGACGCAGGCACAGGTTCGAGCCGCCTCTGCGCCGATAGGTGCGCAACCGTGGCGGTCACACTTCAGAGCGCTTGCACTCGATGCGGCCGCGCGAACGACGAGGGCGCGTTCGTGTGCGGTCTTTGCGGAACGGTCCTGCGTCGGGAGGAGCGTGCGAGTCCAACGTTCGCCGCTGCGCCGCACGCGCGCGTGCTCGCCGCGCCGCGGCCAATCACGGAGCAGCCTGCGCGATTCGACTCGTGGATCTACCTCGCAATCGGACTCGTGACCGCGCCGGTGTTCGCGTGGACGCCGATCCTCCAATACATGGGTTGGTTTCTGTCGGCCCTGGTGCACGAGATGGGTCACGCGGCGGCCGCGTGGCTGTGCGGCATGCCGGCCATCCCCGCGATCTCGCTCGCCGGTGAGGCGGCGGCCGTCCATCAAGAGCAGTCGGTCGTGCTCGCGCTCGCGATCGCAACGGCGTTCGGTGCGGCGGCGTGGCACTTCCTCGGCGGACGGGCGCGCATCGTCGCGATCGTGCTGGCCCTTGTGCTCTACCCGGCGATCGCGTTCACGGAGGCGAAGGAGCTCCTCCACTTGCTCGCCGGACACGGCGGCGAGCTCGCGTTCGCGACGCTGTGCCTGTGGAAAGTACTCGACGGAGGTTTCACGAAGACACCGCTCGAGCGCGCGCTCTACGGAACGGTCGGGTGGTATCTGCTCGGCAAGAACGCGTTCCTGTGCTTCGGATTGATGACGAGCGCGATGTCGCGCGCGCAGTACGAGCAGAGCGGCTCGTTTGGTCTGACGAACGACATGATCCGCGCGGCCGAGGACGTGCTCGGATGGCGGCTCGAGAGCGTCGCGTTCCTGATGCTCGTCGCGTGCGTGCTCGTGTTGCCCGCGGCGTTCGGACTGTGGCGTGTCTCGCTCCGCGCACGGGAAGAGCTGAGCTGACCCAACGTCGAGCGCGCGGACGGCGGTCGCCCATCGACTTTCAAGTTGGAGCTCACGCTCCGTCGAAGGGCTCCCGCGAAGGGAAACCATTTCATGATCCACACGACGCTCGCTCTTCTCGCTCTCGTGCTTCCTGTCCGCGACGGTCACTCGTGGCTGAAGCAGGCCGAGGAGAAGCTTTACCGCTGGCCCAAGCCCGGCGTCGTCGTCCGCTTCGAGGCCGACACGAACGTGCTCGCCCCGATGATCGCGATGATGAAGGCCGACCTCGCGAAGAAGAACGACGTCGAGGCGAAGCGCTTCGTCGCCGCGCTCGAGCGCATGAAGGTCCGCGGCTCGATCGACACGGGCAGCGGCGAGATGGCGGCGGAAGCAGTCGTGGCGTACAAGCCGACCGAAGCACGGACGGAGAAAGCGCTCGCCGACATCAAGCGCCGCGTCGCGATGACGGTCACGGGTGCGTTCCAAGGTCTGCCGCTCAATGATCCGTCGCTGCTCCCACCTGGATCGAAGGTCACCGGCTGCACCGAGTCTGGCGACTTCGTCGATGTCGCGATTCAAGGCACGCGTCCAGGCGAAACGATGACGTTTCGGTTGTCTCGGACCACGGCACTGCCGGTGTCGATCGAAACGCCGGCCTTCACCGGCAGCTATGTGTTCGACGAAGTGGCTCCGCGGCGCTTCATTCCTGCGCAGCTCGATCTCGCCGTGCGCGGGCAGCCGGCGAGTCACGCCGAGTACTCGTACCAGAAGCTCGGCGAGCTCTACTTCCCCGAGACCGTCAAGGTCGAGTCGGGCGATCAGACGGCGGTGATCAAGTTCCACTCGCTCGTGATCGAGGCGCACGGTCCGTAGAGCTCGAAAGCGGCGACATCACGCCGCACGCAGGTGGACCGCAGGCGATTCGTTCGCGACAATCCGCGGACCATGGCCCACGTCCCGCTCTCGCCGATTGGATCGGCTCGCGACGCGTTTCTCGACACCGCCACGTTCGAGAAGAATCGCGCGACGCTCGCGGCGAAAGAGAAGGAGCTCGCGGAACGGCGCGCGAAGGTCGCGGCTGGTTGGGGCGACACGTATGTCGAGCGCGTTCACGCGAAGCAGAAGCTGACGGCGCGCGAGCGTGTCGACCGGCTGAAAGATTCGGGCAGCGAAGTGCGCGAAGTCGGCACGTTCGTCAACCACGGCCGGACGTTCGGCAAGCTCGAATCCCCCGCCGCCGGCGTCATCACGGCGTTCGTGCGCGTCGAAGAGCGCTGGACCGTCGTCATCGCGAACGACAACACGGTCGCGTCGGGCTCGTGGTGGCCGATGACGCCCGAGAAGATCGAGCGCGCGCAAGACATGGCGCTGCGCCTGCGCCTGCCGGTGATCTATCTCGTCGACTGCTCCGGTCTCTACCTGCCCGAGCAATCGCGCTCGTTCCCCGGCCGCACCGGCGCGGGGCACATCTTCAAGAAGAACAGCTTGCTCTCCGATGCCGGAGTGCCGCAGATCGCGGGCGTGTTCGGCGACTGCATCGCGGGCGGCGGCTACATGCCGATCATCTCCGACCGCGTGTACATGACGGAGAGCGCGTACATGGTGATCGCGGGCGCGGCGCTCATCAAAGGCGCGAAGAGCCAGAGCCTCTCGAGCCTCGACATCGGCGGTCCCGAAGTGCACGTGCATCAATCGGGATGCGCCGACGTGCGCGTTCCGGACGACGAGACGGCGCTCGCGATGATCCGCGATGAAGTGCGACGCCTGCCGACGTCGGGTGCGGCGTTTCACAGACACGGTGCCGACGCGGCGCCGCCGTTCCATCCGACGCGCGAGCTCTCCGGCATCTTTCCCGCCGATCACCGCATGACGTATCCCGTCGAGGAAGTGATCGCGCGCCTCGTCGATCACAGCCTCTTCTGGGAGATCCTGCCCGCGCGCGGACGCGAGATGATCGTCGGCATCGGACGCGTCGACGGTCTGTACATGGGCTTCGTCTCGAATCGCCAGGGATTGATGGACGATCCCGAGCACCGCGATCAGAAGAAGCCGCTCGGCATCCTCTACAAGAAGGGCATCGCGAAGGTCGCCGCGTTCAGCCGCGCGTGCGACGCCGACGGCATCCCGATCGTGTGGCTGCAGGACATCTCGGGCTTCGACATCGGCGTCGAGGCGGAGCGACTGGGACTGCTCGGCTACGGATCGAGCCTCATCTACACGAACAGCACGAACACGGTCCCGATGTTCACGGTGCTCTTGCGCAAGGCGTCGGGCGCTGGCTACTACGCGCTCGCCGGCATGCCCTACGAACCGATCGTGCAACTCTCGACACCGATCTCGCGCCTGTCCGTGATGGAAGGGCGCACGCTCGCGATCGCGGCGTTCAACACGAAGCTCGACGACGACTTCGAGATCGCCGCCACGGACCCCGTCGAGCGCAAGAAGATCGAGGACGGCATGCGCGACACCGAAACGCGCATCGAAGGCGACATGGATCCGTACAAGGCCGCGTCGCAGATGGACACCGACGAGATCGTCGCGTTCGGCGAGCTGCGCGGTTGGCTCGAGACGTTCGCGCAGATGAGCTACCAGTCCAGCGGCTACCGGCGCGTCAAGAATCCGCGCATCTGGTCGCTGCACGACATCGCGGCGCTGTCCGCGGAGCGCGGCTAGAACATGAGCGCCGTGAACCACATGCTCGAGCTTGTGCTCGACGAGAAGACCGGCGCGCAGCGGCTCTTGTCGCCGACAGTCGGACTCTTCACGCGTCCGGTGCCTCCCGGCCAGACGCTCGTCGAAGGACAGGACGCGGGCACGATCACGACGCTCTCGCGTTCGTTCACGCTCATGGTGCCGTCCGGTGTCCGCGGCTTCGTCATCACGAAGCGCCGCGAGCGCGTGCGCGCGCCGGTCGCGTTCGGCGAAGTGCTGTACGAGCTCGAGCCGCTCGAGAAGTCGATCGGTGGGCGCGCGGACGCGAAGACGACCACGCGCGCTGCGAAATCGGGCGAGGCGATGACGCTGCGCTCGCCGCAGAGCGGCCGCTTCTACCACCGGGCCGCTCCCGGCGAGCCGGCGTTCGTTGCCATCGGGCAGATCATCGAGGAAGGTCGCCCTGTCGGCGTGATCGAGGTGATGAAGACGTTCACGCACGTCGTCTACCGAGCGGGCAGTGGACTGCCCGCTCGGGCGAAGATCGTGCGCGTCGCGGCTCCGGACGGCGGCGAGGTGCGCGCCGGCGACGTCTTGCTCGAGCTCGAGCCGGGCTGACGCGGCGCCGCGGATCGCACGCGCACCACGCGCAGCGCAGAAACTCCGAGATTTGTTTCTCGCTCGGCGCGCTTCTCTCACTTGGGGGTGTTCGACCCCACATCAGAGGAGGTGCGCCATGCACGCTCGAGTCGCCGCGTCGTTTCTCGTCGTTGCCATTGCCCAGTTGCCCGCAGTCGCCGCCGCCGCCCAGCACAGTCCGCACAGTCCGCACGCTCCGCTCGATCCGCTGTGCGCGGAGCTGAAGCTGCCGAACGATCCGGCCGTGCACCGCGAGTACGGCTGCTACTACTTCGGCAACTACGTTTGGAACGACGGCTCGGGCGCGGGCAACGTCACGGGACGCATCTACTGGCCGTCCGATTGCTCGAGCTCGACACCGCCCGGCGTCCATCCGCTCGTCCTCCTGATGCACGGCGACGGCCACGCGTACACGGACTACGGCTACTTGATGTCGCACCTCGCGCGCAACGGCTTCATCGCGGCGACGATTTCGAACAGCGGGTCGAACCTCGAGCGAACAGGTCAAGCGCTCACGTACTTGAACTTCATCCGCAACAGCTGGACGCACAAGACGCACGTCCAGAACAACATCGGACTCGTCGGCCACAGCCGCGGCGGCGAAGCGGTGCTGACGGTGGCGCGCCGGATCAAGGAGCTCGGCCTCACGCACAATGTAAACGCCATCATCTCGCTCGCGCCAACCGACAACGCCGAAGGCGGCGGCGCGCACGAGAGCATCCAGGGCGGGGAGAGCGAGTCCTTCCTCGTGATCTACGGCACCGACGACGAGGACGTGTTCGGTTGGTGCGTCGACGGTCCCTTGCCCTCGTGCTCCGTCCCTCTGAGCGAGCCCATGCACACCGGCTTTTCGCTCTACGACCGCGCGGGCAGCGAAGGCGAGACGGAGCCCTTCCCGCTGTACGACGAAGTCGTGACGAAGGCGATGCTCTTCGTCGAGCGCGCGAATCACAACAAGTGGCGCAGCGAGTGCATCGATACGGCGATCTCGTCGCTGATCAGCTGTGACGCGCACTGGAACATCGCGCGCGGCTATATGAATGCTTTCTTGCGCTGGCAGCTCCGCGGCGAATCAATCTACAAGGACTTCTTCACCGGTCGGTGGATGCCGCCGTCCGTCGCTGCCGAGGGCGTGCGCATCCATACGCAGTACAGCGCAGGCTACGGGCGGCGCGTGCTCGACAACTTCGAGCAAGGCGGCGCGGGGACGAACACGCTCGGTGGCAGCCTGACGATCGGCGGCGCAATCCAGATCATCACCGAAGGCACCACGTGGGACTACGACTCGACGAGCCCGCACGACACGCAAAGTCTCGTCGTGCAGTGGGCGCCGCCCGGGCTCGCGCCGTGGCTGCGCTGGTTCATTCCGAACAGCACGACACCGCTCGGCGCGCGCTGGCGCGACGTGCGAGGCTTCGATTTCTTCAGCTTGCGCGCGGGCCAGCTCTACAACTCGCCCTTCAATACGGAGGACGAGCCGAAAGAGATCTACGTCGAATTCCGCGACGCGTTCGGCGGCAGCTCGGGACTCATCCGCACGGGACAGTTCGCGGAGCTCCCCTACCCTCGCGACACGCAGGTGCTCTACGCAGGACAGCTGATCCACGTCGCCAAGTCTCCGATGACGACGGTGCGGATCCCGCTGTGCGGCGTGAAGAACGTCGACTTCGAGAACCTGTCGCAGGTGTACTTCTGGTTCACTGCGCCGGGAAGCTCGTCGGGAGAGATGTTCATCGACAACTTGGAGTTCACGGATTGACGCACGCGCGCGCCGCCGAGCTACAGGCGATCTGGCGCGTACAAGCCGTAGTTGATCGCGCGCGTCACCTGCTCGAGCTCCGACGTTTCGGGATCGTCCGAGCCAATGGGCCGCGCGGGAACTCCCGCGACGCGCGCGCCCGCGGGCACGGACTGACGCACGAGGGCGCAGGCTCCGACGAGCGCCCCCTCCCCGATCTGCACACCTTCGAGCAGCACGGCGCCGGCCCCGATGTACGCATCGGCGCCGATGCGCACCGGCGCTTGCGTGTTGGCGTAGCCGCGGGTTCGCCACGACGAGCGTCCGACGTCCAAGTGAGTCACGATCGTGACCCGCATCGCGATCGTGGCGCGGTCGCCGATCTCGATCCGATCCTTCAAGTCGAGCATGCAGTCTCGACCGATGAAGACGCCGTCACCGACGCGGAGGTTCTCGAAGGAGCGATTCGCGTTGTGGATCAGCAGCGGAGAGACGATCCGTACGTCGTCACCGATCTCTGCGCCGTATCGGCGAAGGAACCGAGGGATGAGGCGAGGCGTGAGCGTCTGCAAGCTCGCGCAGGCGCCGCGCTCGAATCCGTACACGTGGCGGCGCAACACGCAGCCCGCGTACTCGAGGTTTCGCACGATCCCGCGCATCACGCCGCGATGCTAGCCCGACCTCGTGCTCGGCGGAGCGGGATTCGGAGGATTCGGCCGAGTCCCGCCCTGACGCGGTGGGAACTGGAAGGATCGCGCTCTCCCTACGGCCACTGAACTGCACAGCCGTTGCTGTAGTTCGTCGTCGCGGGATTGCAGAAGTCGGTCGCGGCGTTGCGGTAGTAGAGCTGGTAGTACGCGGCCTTCGCGTGCGGTTGCGCGGTCGCCGTCGAAACAGGAACGACCTGCACCGCATTCGGATAGCACCACTGTCCGATCGGATCGCCGTTCGTGCCGGCGAAGTGGCCGCCGAAGCGGAGGAGCTGTCCGTCGACGCATCGAATGCCATCGCCGCCCGCGAAACCGTCGGATGCCGCGGCGTTCCCTTTGAGCAAGAACGCGAACGCCTGGTAGTTCGGTCCCACGTCGACCGTGAACTTCACGGTGTCGGGTGAGATCGATCCTGTGGCGGAGAGCAGCGCGCCGTTCGCGTTCAGCGAGTTCGCACAGCCGTGACCGACGGCTGCCGCAGGATTCGGCACGGTGTTCGGCGGAACGCACGGGCACGGCGTCGGAAGACTTCCGTCGCCGGAGCAGAACGACACGAACGTCGAGCCGCATCCGACCCAGCTCGCGATGTGCCAAGCCGGCTCGCCGCTCGCGCGGATGAAGTCGCCGCCGGCGAAGAGCCCCGCCGGCAGCGGTCCGCTCTCGTCCACGTCGAACACCGTCAACGCGAGCACGGCGTTTCCGCCGCCGTCGATGCCGCCGCCGAGCGCGCTCCACGAGGTTCCATCCCAGCGCGCGATCCGACTCGCATCGACGCCGCCAGCCGAGGTGAACCACCCGCCCGCGTAGAGCGCCGGTGGATTCGGACCTGCGCCGTCTTGATCGAAGACGGCCAAGTCGGACACGAGCGCGCCCACTCCGCTGCCGAGAGCAGACCACGTCGCGCCGTCCCACTTGGCGACGCGATTCGCGCTCACGCCTCCCGCCGTCGTGAACGCGCCGGCGGCATACAGAGCTTCGGGATGCGGGCCGTCGCCGTCGTCGTCGAGCACGGCGAGAGCGTTCACGACGTAATTCGTTCCGCTGCCGAGCGTCGACCACGACGACCCGTCCCAACGGGCGATGTTCATCGCCGGGAAGCTGCCGCCCTGCACCGCGGTGAAGTTCCCGCCGACGAAGAGCGCGGGCGGCATCGGACCCGCTCCGTCATCGTCGAAGACGGCCAGAGCCATGACGGAGTTTCCGAGTCCCTCGAACCCGGCGCCGCCGCCGACCTGCGACCACGCGGATCCGTTCCAGCGCGCCAAGTTGTCGACGAACGCGGGACTGCCCGCATGTTGGAACGCACCGCCCACGTACAGCTCGGGAAGATTCGGACCGACGTCGTCGGCGTCGAACGTCGCGAGCGCGTACACGTGGCCCGGTGCGTTGATCGCCGAGTTGCCGGTCAAGCCGCCGCCGAGCGCGGACCAAGACGTCCCGTTCCACTTCGCGATCGCCTGACCGGGAGACGTGAAGCGACCTCCCACGTACAACGCGGGGAGAATCGGCCCTCCGCCGTCGCTGTCGAACACGGTCATCGCATACGCCGTCACCGTGCCGCTTCCATTCAATCCGTTCCCGAGCGGCGACCACGACGATCCGTTCCACGCGCCGATGCGATTCACACCGACGTTGCCGGCGCCGGTGAACTCCCCGCCCGCGACGAGCACGGGCGGATTGCCCCCCGCACCGTCGACATCGAACGCAGTGAGCGCCCATGTCACGTCGTCGAGGCCGCCCGACGCAACGGGAACGGACCAGGACGCTGCGCTCCAGCGCGCGACGTTCTCCACGCCGACGACTGCGCCGGCCCGCGTGAATTTTCCGCCCGCGTAGAGCTTGGCGACGTTCGGCCCCGCCCCGTCGTCGTCGAACGCAGCGAGGCTCATGACGCTCGACTGGTTTGCCGACGGCTCGTACGTGACACCCGTGCCGTGGTTCGACCACGACGATCCATTCCACGTCGCGATCCGCATCGCGCTCTGTCCGTCCGCGCTCGTGAATTCCCCTCCGGCGACGAGCTTCGGAAGTTGCGGCCCGACGCCGTCGTCGTCGAAGACCGAGAGGGCGAGCACCTCGCCGGAGGTGCCGCTTCCCACCGCCGACCACGACGATCCGTTCCATCGAGCGACGCGATTCGCCGCGTTGCCGCCCGCGTGGGTGAACGATCCGCCCGCGAAGAGCGCCGGCAACAGCGGTCCCGCGCCGTCGACGTCGAACACGGCGAGCGTCCTTGCCGGAGAGTCCATGCCGCTCCCGAGCGGCGACCACGTTGAGCCATCCCACTTCGCGATTCGATTCGCATCGACGTCGCCCGCCGACAGAAAGTCGCCTCCCGCGTAGAGCGCCGGCTTGTTCGGTCCCGCGCCGTCGTCGTCGAAGACCGCGAGCGCGTTGATGCCGTTCGAGGTTCCGTCTCCTAGCGGCGACCACGACGAACCGTCCCACTTCGCGATTCGGTTCGACAGCACGCCGCCCGCGGTCGTGAAGTATCCGGCCGCGTAGAGCGCCGGAGGATTCGGACCCGAGTCGTCGTCGTCGAACACGA